>JAQWZC010000063.1 GCA_029253645.1 Alphaproteobacteria bacterium
CATGCCACGGTCTCGGCCGAGCGCAGCGCATCCATCAGCCCCAGACCCAGCAGCAAAGCGGCGGCCAGCAAAACCGGCAATGTCGCAACGCTCATGGTGAGGGCGGCATCGCGCGGCGGCCCTTTTTTATGGCGCAACACATCCACCCCGCCTTGCGCCAAAAGGGCGACATCGCGACGGAAATAAACCATCACCGCCAAAAGCGTGCCGCCATGCAAAGCCACATCAAGCGTCGGTTGCGCCAGCGCATTTGAGGTGCCCGTCAATTCATGCGCCAGCACCAAATGCCCCGATGAGGAGACCGGAATAAATTCGGTAATGCCCTGAATGGCGGCCAGCAAAAGCAGATGATCAAAACCCATAGGATAAATTAACGTGCGTCGCCCTAAAACAGCAAGCGGGTTTCGCTTGCTCCCCTTCCCCGAAACGCAGTAATTTCTCTTTATGGCCACATTATTTCATCAACCGATTTGCCCATTTTCGCGCAAAATTCGCCTCATTCTGGCGGAGAAAAAATTTGCCGTGGAATATGTCGAAGAGCGACCCTGGGAGCGGCGTCTTGATTTTTTAATGCTCAACCCATCGGGCGAGGTGCCTGTTTTGGTCGGAGAGGCGGGCACAGTGTCGGGCCATTATGCGATTGCCGAATGGCTGGAAGAAAAAGGCGGGGCCGCGCCACTGCTCCCCTCAAGCGGTTTGGCGCGCGCCGAAGTGCGCCGCCTCTCGGCTTGGTTTGACGATAAGTTTCATGCCGAAGTCGGCAAGCTGATTACTTATGAAAAAATCGACCGCCGCTTTATGGGCGCGGATGATGGCGGCGGCGGCCCGGATATGGCGACCGTGCGCGTGGGCCTGCATAATCTCGAATTGCATTTGGAATATCTGACTTATTTATTGCAAACCCGCGATTGGCTGGGCGGGGGTGAATTGAGCTTGGCTGACTTCACCGCCGCCGCGCATTTATCTTGCCTTGATTATACCGGCGATGTGCCGTGGAAATTATGGCCGATTGTGCGCGACTGGTATGCGCGCATTAAATCGCGCCCCAGCTTCCGACCCCTATTGGCCGATCATGTCGCCGGTATGCGCCCGCCGCCCTATTATGCCGATTTGGATTTTTAGGCTTGGCCGCGCCCGATAATGTGAAGACCGCCATTATCGCTGAAGCGACAGCGCAAGGCTTTGATGTTTGCCGCATTGTCGATGCCACCACCCAAGACGCTGCCGGTGCGGGCTTGCGCGCCTTTGTTGACGCGCAACATCACGGGCAAATGCAATGGATGGAGACGCGCATGGATGAGCGCGCCGCGCCGCAAAAATTATGGCCCGAGGCACAAAGCATTATCATGCTCGGCGTGAATTACGGCCCCGATAGCGACCCGTTGGCGGCCTTGCAGGAAACCGATAAGGGCGTGATTTCGGTCTATGCTCAACGCCGCGATTATCATGATGTGATTAAGAAAAAACTGAAAGCTCTGGCGCGCGCTGTGGTGGCGCAAACCGGAGCTGAGGTGAAAGTTTTTGTCGATACCGCGCCGGTGATGGAAAAACCCTTGGCCATGCGCGCCGGTTTGGGCTGGCAGGGCAAGCACACAAATCTTGTGTCGCGCGATTTCGGTTCTTGGTTATTTTTGGGTTCGGTCTTTACCACGCTGGACTTGCCGCCCGATGACACGGAGGCCGACCATTGCGGGGCTTGCACGGCGTGCCTCGATATTTGCCCTACCAATGCTTTTCCCGCGCCCTATAAAATTGATGCGCGCCGCTGCATTTCTTATTTGACGATTGAGCATAAGGGCATGATTGAGCGCGAGCTGCGCCCGCTTATGGGCAATCATATTTATGGCTGCGATGATTGCCTTGCCGCGTGTCCGTGGAATAAATTTGCGCAAAAAGCCGAGGAGACCAAGCTTGCCTTGCAGTCTGATTATGACCGGCCCGACCTGATTGCGCTCAGCAAATTGGATGATGCGGCGTTTCGGATTTTTTTTGCCGGCACGCCGATTAAACGCGCCGGTCGCGATAATTTTATCCGCAATGTATTAATGGCTTTGGGCAATATGGATACTCCGACACCGGCGCATATTGCGGCGGTGCGGGCGCGGCTTGAGGATGAGGCCGAGTTGGTGTGCGCCAGTGCGATATGGGCGCTGGGGCAGATGACGGATATGAGCGGCGCGGAGATTCGTAATATGGTCGGCGCGCGCGGCCCGCTCGTAGATGAAGAACTGGCACAATTGGGAAATTGAATGAGTGATTCAGGCGAAATCAAAGGCATGTTATTTTTCGGCTTCGGCTTTTGCGCCGCGCATGTGGCCCCGCTTTTGGTGGCGGAAGGATTCGCGCTTACAGCGACCTGCCGCACGGCCGAGAAAGCGCGCCAGTTACAAGCTGACGGCATCACGCCGCTTTTGCTGGATGGGCAGCCCTTATCGGGCGATGCACTGGCCGGTATTGACCATATTTTATTATC
>JAQWZC010000036.1 GCA_029253645.1 Alphaproteobacteria bacterium
CCCTGAAACCGCGCCACCACATCGGCGCGCAGGCTCAGCCAGTCAACAATTTTGCCCTTGCCCTCATCGCCCCATTGCGAGCCGATAACAACTACATTGGCCATGCGCCTGCCCCCTTATATGCTTAGAAACTAAGCTGTTTAATATGAACCACTTGCGGCAGTGTTTCCAATTCTTTCAACACTTCAGGGCTCGCCTCATTGTCGATATTAACCAGCGAGATGGCGTCGCCGCCCGGCTTCTCGCGGCCCAATTGGAAGCTGGCAATATTAATGCCATGCTCGCCCAACGCGCAGCCCAGCGCACCGATAAAGCCCGGCGCGTCCGTATTGGTGACATACAGCACACGCGGCGCAAGCTCGGCATGAATGTTAATGCCCTTCACCTGGATAATGCGCGGTTTGCCGTCAGAGAACACCGTGCCCGCCACCGAGCGTTGCTGGCGTTCGGTTTTCAGCGTCAGGCGAATATAGCTGTCAAATGCGCCGGTCGAGTCGCGCTTGACCTCAGAGACGGTAATGCCGCGCTCTTTGGCAATCGCCGGGGCCGACACCATATTGACCTCAGCCAAAAGCGGGCGCAGCAATCCGGCCATAATCGCCGAGGTTAGCGGCGCGACATTCAACGCGCTCACATCACCGACATATTCAATCTCCGCGCCCTCAATGCCGCTTTCCGTCAGCTGTCCGGCAAACAGGCCAAGCTGCTCGGCCAGTGCCACATAGGGGCGCAGACGCGGCGCGTCCTCAGCCGAAATGCTCGGCATGTTAATCGCATTGGTCACCGCGCCGGTCATCAGATAATCGGCCATTTGCTCGGCTACTTGCAGCGCGACATTTTCTTGCGCCTCAGCGGTTGATGCGCCCAAATGCGGCGTGCAGACGACATTTTCCATCTCGAAAAGCGGGTTGGCATTGGCCGGTTCTTCTTCAAACACATCCAATGCCGCCCCGGCCACATGGCCGCTTTCCAACGCCAATTTCAGCGCTTTTTCATCAATCAAACCGCCGCGCGCGCAGTTAATGATACGCACGCCTTTTTTACATTTGGCCAGCGCATCAGCGTCGATAATATTGCGGGTCTTTTCAGTCAGCGGCGTGTGCAGGGTAATGAAATCGGCCCGCGCCAACACATCATCCAAATCGGCTTTTTCAACGCCGATTTCCAGCGCGCGCTCAGGCGTCAAAAACGGGTCAAAGGCTACCACTTTCATTTTCAGACCCAGCGCCCGGGTGGCGGCGATAGAGCCGATATTGCCGCAACCGACAACGCCCAGCGTCTTGCCGGTCAGTTCGACGCCCATAAAGCGCGACTTTTCCCACTTCCCGCCATGGGTTGAGGCATTGGCCTCGGGGATTTGCCGCGCCAGCGCGAACATCATGGCGATGGCGTGTTCTGCCGTGGTGATGGAATTGCCGAAGGGCGTGTTCATCACCACAATGCCTTTTTGCGTGGCAGCGGGCAGGTCGATATTATCGACGCCAATACCGGCGCGGCCAATGACTTTCATATTGGTCGCGGCTTCCAAAATGGCGGGGGTCGCCTTGGTGGAAGAACGCACCGCCATGCCGTCATAATCGCCGATGATTTTCGCCAGCTCGTCTTTATCGAGGCCGGTAATGACAT
>JAQWZC010000041.1 GCA_029253645.1 Alphaproteobacteria bacterium
GCATCGGCGCTGATGTCCTCGCCCACACAGATAATGGGGCAGGCCAGCGCCGGATGGGCCTTGCTGACACGTTGCAATTCAGCGCGGGTCTGTTGATGAAGCGCCAGCACACAAAAGCCCGATGGCAGAAAAGCATCAAGCCTGTCATGGTGCGCGCCTTGGCGCATATGCGGTTGCGGAATTTGGCGACCGGCGGCGCGGTCATCGGCCAAAAGCCCCTGGCCAAGCTGCCAGGTTTTGCCAAATTCTATGCCGCTCAATAATTTGGGCATCAGCTTGCCGAGGCGCAAGAAACTATCGCGGGCAAGGGCTTTGAGCGGATTGCGGGTTTGAATAATCTCGCCAATTTGCACCGCCTGTTTAATGACCGCGCGCACATGGGCGTAGCGCTCGGAGTGATAGCTGTCGAGCAAAGTCGGTGCAAAACGCCCCTGCAAAACACCGGCCAACTTCCAAGCCAGATTTTCCGCATCGCGCAAGCCCGCGCACATGCCTTGGCCCAAAAAGGGCGGCATTTGATGCGCCGCATCACCCATTAAAAAGACGCGGCCATGACGCATTTTCGACGCCAAAAGAGCGTGAAATTCATAGACTTTGGAGCGCAAAATCTGCCCGTCCTCAGGGCGAATATCCGGGCCCAAATGATGCAAATAGGGCTGCATCATATCGCGCACGGCGTCGGGGTCTTCCATCGCCGCCACATCATCATCGGGGTTCATCATAAATTCCCAGCGAATATGCTGTCCGGCGCAGGGCACTAATGTGCCGGGCCGTTTCGGGTCACAAAATTGATAAACATTGCGGGCAAACTCAATATTCGCATCCAGCTCCCAATCGACAACCAGCCACGGCTCGTCACATTGTAAATCCGTCAGCGCAATATCGGCCAAGCGGCGCACCATGCTGTCGGCGCCATCAGCCCCAATGAGATAGGCGGTGGTGCAGCTTTTGGTCTCGCCCGTCGCATTGTGGCGCAAGGTCAGGTCAATATGCGTCTCATGCTGGGTCATATCACTGACGGCCCAGCCCAGTTCATAAGAAAGCGTGTCAAAATTTTCGAGATTGTCGCGCAAATGTTTTTCCACCAAGGGCTGGCGGAAAAAAATATCAGCGGGCCAACCGGCGGTTTGCGGCAAGGCGGAAAGGTCCACTTGCATGAGCGACGCGCCGCGCCCGTTCAGAAAACTTACCGATTGATTGCCGGTGCTTTGCGCCATCACCGCATCGGCAATGCCGATGGATTGAAAAATCCGCATGGTCTCGCCGTCAAAATGAACGCCGCGCGGAATATCATAAATCGCGCTTTGCGGCTCAACGACCAGTGTCTTTATATTCTCGCGTCCCAGCAAATTGGCCGCCATGGCGCCGGTCGGTCCGAAACCGGCAATCACGACATCATAATCAACACCCACAAACACACTCCCTTTTCAGCGGTCTTCCATCAGCTTTTCAGAATATGCGCCAAAGCCGCTGCATCAGCCCCGCCGCCCCGTAATAATATTTTCAACCCGTTTTTAATTTCGGCGCGCGATAGGGGTTTGGCCTCGCCCTGCGCCAATAGGCTCAAAATTCCGGCGATATAAACCCGCGCAAACACATCGACTTGGTTTTTCTCAAGCGCCAGACTGCCCTCCGCAATCGAGGCCTCCACATCGCGGCGCAAATTTTCCATGCGCGACAGGGTGAAGCTCGGATCATAAGCCATTAATGTCACGACCGATTTAATGCGGCCGGTATCGCGCCGCGCAATATCCGCCAGATTTAGCGGAATGCGCGCCAAGCGGTGAAGTGCCGTTTTATTCTGCGCCTCTTGCGCGTCATAAAGCGCCTCGAGACGGTCAATCTCGCGGCGTATCATGGCGTCGAGCAAATCATTGACCGAGTCAAAATAAGTGTAAAAGCTGGGCCGCTTCATGCGTGCCGCAATGCAAATGGTTCCGGCGGTCAATTCGCGCGGGCTCATCTCGCCCAAAAGCTCAAGTCCGGCATCCAGCAGGGCCTCTTGCGCGCGCGCGCCCTTACTGCCTGTGCTGCCCGTACTGCCAGATTTTTTAGCGGCGCTGTTTTTGACTTGGGATGTTGTAGTGGATTGTCTTGGCATAAATGCGCCCTTTCACGATTGCCCCACCCTAAAAATATAATTGACATACTGTCAATTATATTTTTATCTCATGGGTGCGGGGTGCGCATGATGTGGTTTTGTAAAAGGGCATAAACAGATGGCACAAAGAATGCGCAAGCGCGATGATGGGCGGCTCACAGTGATGGCTTCGGTTTTGCATATGGTTTTGCATGTGGCCGTGACTATGGCCGTGACTATTGGCGTGAGCATCGGCATCAGCGCGGTCATAAGCCAAGCCCAGGCCGCCGATAAGCCGAATATCATCATCATTATGGCCGATGATCTGGGGTGGAATGATGTCGGCTATCATGGCAGCGAGATTAGCACGCCGCATATTGACCGACTGGCGAAAGACGGGCGGGAACTGACGCGGTTTTATGTCAATTCAGTATGCAGCCCGACGCGCGCCTCTTTAATGACTGGCCAAAGCGCCATTCGTCTGGGCATCACGGCGCCCATGCCGAAAATCACGCCCAAGGGTTTGCCGCTCGACCTCAACACATTGCCGGATTATTTGCGCCGGCTTGATTACCAAACCGCGCTGGTCGGCAAATGGCATCTCGGCGTTCAAAAACCCTATCATCCCAATCGACGCGGCTTTGACAGTTTCTATGGCAATCTCAGCGGCGCGGTCGGTTATTGGGACCATGTGCATGGCGGTCATTATGACTGGCAGCGCAATGGCAAAACCTTTCGCGAGGATGGCTATGTCACCCATTTGCAGGCCGCCGAAGCGGTGCGCGTGGTGCGCTCACGCGATAAAACCCGCCCGCTTTTCATGTTCTTCTCGCTGGGCGCACCGCATTTGCCCAATGAAGCGCCACAACAGGCGATCAGTGCCTATGCCCATATTGCCGATGAGAAAAGACGCATTCACGCCGCCATGGTGAGCGAGCTTGATACGGCGATTGGCCGCCTTTTGGCGACGCTGGACGCTGAGGGCATGCAAGACAATACGCTGATTTGGTTTATGAGCGATAATGGCGGCCTGACCGATTATCGCGGCATGCCGCAGGTTTTTTACCGGATTTTGGATAGTGCCAAATGGATTTGGGGCGATGATATTCCCATTCGTTTTATTGAATTTATGCGCACCAATACGGAGGATGGCGGAGCCGATAATACACCGCTGACCGGTGCCAAAGGCTCGGTGCAAGAGGGTGGCATACGCGTGCCCGGCATTATCCGCTGGCCCGCTAAGCTGCCGCGCGGCGCATTTGATACGCGGCTTTCTGTGTTGGATATGTTGCCGACCCTGTTGGAAGCGGCGGGCGGGCCATCGCTGCCGGTCGAGCCGCATGACGGGCGCAGTTTTTTAGCGGCGCTGAGCGGTGCCAAAACCATGTCGCCATCGCCCTTTGTGACCGAAGCTTTTAACGGCACTCAGGCGATTTTTTATGAGCAGTGGAAATTATTGCTGCGCCCTGACGGCACAAAATTCTTATATAATATTGACGCTGACCCGATTGAGATGACCAATTTGGCGGCCGCGCAACCGGCAATTGTAGCGCGTTTGGAAAAACGTTTGGCCGCCATGCCCAAGGGCGAAAATCTCGCCGTGCCGCTCTGGAAAGTGGCGCGTGACCCGGATGAGTTTGGCGGTGTAGAACGCAAGCCACCGCTGGCTGAGCTTTATGATTGATAAAAGGGCAGAAGCGCAAAGGGCGCGAGCCGCGAGAAAAATAGTGCTTGCAACTCGAATATGGTGCCCAGGAGATGGGTTCGATGCCTTTCCTAGGCTCCTATCAAGCCCTGACCTTCAATAATATCAATAGGTTAGCACTTTTGAGGGGTCGTGCAAATCCTATTTGTGGTCATCCA
>JAQWZC010000046.1 GCA_029253645.1 Alphaproteobacteria bacterium
GTGGGCGAGGACATCAGCGCCGATGCGGCCGCGCTCACCGCTTTGCGCGGCGGCGGCAATATTGGCGGGTTTATCCTACGGCCGGACCGGCAAATATATGCCACGCTGAAAAACAGCGCGACACCGCTGGCGACCCAATTGGAGGCGCATATGACCCAATTGGCCGCTGCATTATTGGCCGAGACTGCGCCTGAGGATTTGCACTGATAGAAATTGACATAGTGTCAATTATTTATTGACTCTGCGCTGATAAGATTCGAGAGTTAATGACAAGATTTTGAGGAGACGAGCATGAGACTGGTAACATTTACGCATCATGGCAGCACCCGTTTGGGGGTTTTAAACGGCGACAGCATTACGGATTTATCGCGGGCCGCGCCCGAACTGCCGACCGAGATGACTGCTTTTCTAAGCGCCGGTGAGGCGGCTATGGATGCGGCGCGCGCCGCCACGGGCGATGATATTGCGCTTAAAGATGTCACGCTTCTATCGCCGGTTTCCAAGCCCGGCAAAATTCTCGCCGTGGCGCTGAATTATCGCGACCATTTGGAGGAAGTGCAGGAGGCGATGCCGGATTTTCCGACGCCGCAAACGCCCATGCTTTTCACCAAACAAAATTCTTCCGTCACCGGCCCTTTTGCGCCGATTTATTTGCCGCCTGAATCAGAGCAGCTTGATTATGAAGCCGAGCTGGCCATCATCATCGGCAAGACCTGTCGCCGCGTGCCCAAAAGCCGCGCCCATGAGGTGATTGCCGGTGGCATGGTGGCCAATGATGTATCCATTCGCGATTGGCAATTGGCCTCGCAAACCATGACCATGGGCAAAAGCTGGGACAGCCATTGCCCGATGGGACCGGCTTTGGTGACGCCGGATGAATTTGATATGGCAAATATTGACTTTACATGCAGCGTCAATGGCGAGACCCGCCAAAGCTCAAATACCGGCCTTTTGGTGTTCGATATTCCGACGCTTATCAATTATTTATCGACCGTTTGCACGCTGCATCCGGGCGATGTCATTCTTACCGGCACAACATCGGGCGTCGCCCTGTGGATGGACGGCCAGCCCTGGCTGAAAGAGGGTGATGTCGTGACCTGTGATTTCGGCGCGCTCGGCAAGATTGAAAATAAAGTCGAAAAAGATCCGGTCGGCACGGTGATTGGTTAAAGCATAGGGAGAAAACCGATGAATGCCCAAAAAGACAGCTTTGAGCTTTATCACTATGGCGAGTCCCTATGCTCGCAAATGGTGCGTTTAACGCTGGAAGAAAAGCAGATTCCTTACCTATCGCATCATATGCATTTGGAGCTGACGGGCGAAAATCTGTCGCGGGCATTTAAGAAAATCAATCCCAATGCGGTCGTGCCGGTGCTTATCCATAATGGCACGCCGCTTTATAATAGTTGGGAGATTATCCGCTATCTCGATAATCATGCGCCAACCCAAGGCACGGCTCTTATGCCAAAAAGCGCGGCCGGACTGGCGGCACTAGACGAGAAGGTGATGGAAAATGCATTGCGCGGCGATATTGCGCTGGGTGATAATTTCGGCACCTCAATTGCCGGAGCCAGCACTTATATTCTCGCCCATATTTTAAAGCGCCGTCCGGCCTTGGCCGTGATGTGGGATTATGTGACCAAACATCCCGACCCGATACGTAAATTTGCCTTTTGTGTTTTGCGCCTGCGGGGCGGCCTGCCCAAGCCGCTTTATAAGAAATTCATTCACCGTCTCGCTTTGGGTCTGGCCGATTGCGAACAGCGTCTGGCTGATGGGCGCGATTATATGTTCGGCGATTACACCATGCTCGATATTATGATGACGGCGCATTTGCACCGCCTTGAGGATGTCCATCTTGATGGCATATTGGCGACCGGCAAACTGCCCCATCTCGCCGCCTATTGGCAACGCGTGCAAGCGCGCCCCAGCTATCAACCCGCCATTACCGACCAGCATAGTTGGGAATGGCGCGCCGCTATGGATGATGTTTATCAGGGCCAAGCCTCACCCTTTTTACCCCTTTTGGAAAGCCAGCTTGATGCCCGGCTTTCCGACCTTGAAAGCAGAAAGGCCGCAGCATGAGCTATGATATTGATGAAGAAAAAATGGCAGCCGGCGTGGCCATTGTCGAAAAACTGGGCCTGTTGAAAAAAGCCAATCCGACCCTGTCTGATGATTTGCGGGCGCATACGCTGCAAGCGCTGTTTGGCACGATTTGGACGCGCGACGGGCTGGATTTAAAAACCCGCAGTCTGGTGACGCTCACCAGTCTGATTGCGCTCAATCGCGAGCATGAATTGACCTTGCATTTTCGCGGCGCGCGCAATCTGGGCATTACGCGCGAGCAGATTGAAGAAGTGATTTTACATGTCGCCCATTATGCAGGCTGGCCGGTGGCCGTGACCGCCAGCGGCGTGCTTGATGCGGTATGGACAGAAATGGATGAGGAGACGGACCAATGACCCAACCCATTGCCAAAGTGTCGGATATTATTTTTATCCGCTTTCAATTACGCGACCTTGAGGCACAAGCCGCCTATCTTGAAGATTTCGGCATGACGCCGGTGCATAAAAGCGATGAGGCGATTTTCTATCGCGGCACCGGAACCGATGCCTATATTTACGCCGCCGAAAAAGGCGATATTGATGCTTTTATCGCGGCGGCTTATGAAACTGACAGCCTTGAGGCTTTGCAGGCTTTGGCCGCCAGCCAAGGCGCTGAGATTGAAGATGGCGACGCTTTTATGGGCGGCAAAAAAGTGTGCTTTAACGACCCTGACGGCCTCGGCATTGAGGTCTATCACGGCATCAATAAGGTTCAAGCGATTGATGAAAACGTGCCGGTGCTCAATTCGGGCAAGCAGAAAAACCGCCTCAATGAAACCCAACGCTTTGGCGATGGGGCGGGCGAATGGTCGATGGATGGCGATGGCAATATGCACTACGCCCTACCCAGCAGCGTCATGCGGCTTGGCCATACCGCTATTAATGTCAAAGACGGCCCAGCCAGCATTCAATGGTATCACGATGTTTTGGGAATGATTGTCTCAGATAATATTATCGGCCCTGACGGCAATGTCGGCGGGGCGTTTATTCGCTGCGATAATGGCACCATGCCGAGCGACCACCACACGCTGAATGTGGTGGCCCTGCCGCCTGAGGCAGAACCGTTTCACGGTACATTTGGCCATGCCGGATTTGAATTGGAAAAATCTTTGGACGATTTAATGGCCGGTCATTTTCATATGAAGACGAGCGGAAAATATGTTCATGAATGGGGCATTGGACGCCATTTATTGGGCAGCCAGCTTTATGATTATTGGCGCGATCCGGCAGGCTTTATCCTCGAGCATTGGACAGATGGCGATTTATTGACCGCCGACCAAGCACCGCAAAATGTGTCGATTGTCGAAGTCATTAAAGGCCAATATGGGCCGATACCCCATTCGAGTTTCAACATGCCCTTGCCAATCGAGGCTTTGGATGCGTTTCGCCAAGACATTCCCGGGCTGACGCAAATGCTGATAGAGGCCGAGCAGAACCATAAAGACAAGAGCGACGCATCCTAGCGGCGCGCGGCGCGCGGCCGATAAAAATGGCGGCGCGGCGCGATAGGCAGTAAACTCTCGGCTATGAAAGTTTTGATATCCGGTGCCGGTATTGGTGGCCTGTCCACCGCTCTTTGCTTGGTGCATCACGGCATTGAGGTCGCGGTGATTGAACGCGCCGATACGCTCGATGATATCGGGGCCGGCATTCAATTGCCGCCCAATGCGATGCGCGTCTTTACCGCTTTGGGACTCGATGCGGCTTTGGCGGCCCGCGCTTTTAGGCCGATGGCTTTGGAGGCCCGCATGGGCCGCTCGGGGCGGCAATTATTCACCCTAAACCTTGGCGATGCAGCGCAGCCGCGCTGGGGCGCGCCTTATTTGCATATTCACCGCGTCGATTATATTGATGTGCTGGCCGCCGCCTTGCGCTCCAAAGCCCCCAAGGCGCTGCATTTGGGCGCTGCGGTGACCGGCTATACACAGACCGAAAATGGCGTGAATGCACATTTATCCGATGGCCACAGCCTGACCGGTGACGCCTTGATTGGCGCGGATGGCCTGCACTCGCTTGTGCAGGGGCAAATGCTGGGCGCGCAAAAAGCCGACTTCACCGGCCATATGGCGTGGCGCGCCACTGTGCCCATGCCACTTTTGGAAAAAAAATTAAAGGCACAAGCCCCGCGCCCGACGGCTTGCGTTTGGATGGGGCAAGGCCGCCATTGCGTGACCTATCAATTGTGCGGCGGCGCGTTGGCGAATTTTGTCGGCGTTGTGGAGGCCGACCCGCCCCCTAATGGCGCAGCAGAGGCGGCAGAATCTTGGTCAAGACGCGGCACGCCCGCGCAAGCCAAGGCTGATTTTAAAGGCTGGCACCCGACCCTGACCGGTCTCTTGGACGAAGCCGATACGCTATATCGCTGGGCGTTATTTGACCGCCAACCCTTGGCCAAATGGGTGGACGGGCGGGTCGCGCTTTTGGGCGATGCGGCGCATCCCATGTTGCCCTTTATGGCGCAAGGCGCGGCCATGGCGGTTGAGGATGGGTGGGTTCTGGCAACTCATTTGGCAAATAGTCTTGTGAAAGGCCCTGAAAGCGCGCGCGCCATAAAACACGCACTCAGCACTTATCAGCACCGGCGTTATGCCCGCACGGCGCGGGTGCAAGCCGGTGCGCGGGCCAATGCCAAGACCTTTCATCGCCGCACAGGCTTGGCGCAAATCGGCACTTATGGGCCGATGTGGCTGGCCGATAAAATCGCGCCGCCGCTGATAAGCCAAAGCCAAAACTGGCTTTACGGCTATGATGTGACGCGCGCGCATTAAGGACGCTTTAAAGACGCTTTAAAGACAATGGCGTGCCGCCTTTTCACCGCCCCCTATTTGATACTATGCTGAATCTCAGGAGATTTTTATGACCGATAAACCAATGCGCTTGCGCCGTTCCCAACTTGCCGTGCCCGGCAGCAGCGAAAAAATGTTGACCAAAGCGGCGGCCTCTGCCGCCGATCATGTGTTTTGCGACCTTGAGGATGCGGTCGCGCCGTCAGCCAAACCGGCCGCCCGCGAGACCATTGCCGAGGCGTTAAATGATCTCGATTGGGGTCAAAAAACGCGCTGTGTGCGGGTCAATGATATCGGCACACAATGGTGTTATGAGGACATCATCACACTGGTTGAAAAAGCCGGTGAGAATATCGACACGATTATGTTGCCCAAACCGCTTAATGCGGCGGATGTACAATTTGCCGATACGCTGTTGAGCCAGCTTGAAATGAAATTGGGGCTGACCCGACGCATCGGGCTTGAAGTGCTGATTGAAGAAGTCGAAGCCATGCAAAATATCAAAGAAATAGCCAATAGTTGTGCGCGGCTGGAATGCATGATTTTCGGCATGGGCGATTATGCCGCCAGCCAGGGATTGGTGATGGAAAATATCGGCCTGTCGGAAACCTATCCGGGCGATATTTTTCACTATCCGCGCTACCATATGACCATTGCCGCGCGTGCCGCCGGACTTGATGCCGTGGACGGGCCTTTTGTCGATTTTAAAAATGACGCCGCCTATCGCGTCGAATGTCAACGCGCCCTGACGCTGGGCATGGTTGGCAAATGGGCCATTCATCCGGCGCAAATCGATCCGGCGCTTGTGGTGTTTTCGCCCAGCCAAGAGCAGGTTGATTTTGCCCGCGAGGTGATTGCGGTTTATGAAGAAGCCGCCGCCGAAGGGCTCGGCTCGGTCGGTCATAAAGGGGTGATGGTGGATGCCGCCTCTGCGCGCCTGTTTCAAAACACCGTCAATCGCGCCGATTTAATCGGCATGTAAACGGGCCGGCCAAAAGCCGAGGCTTTAATCGGCTTTGGCGAGGCGGCGCAAGCGAAAGCCCAGCATTAAAATAAACAGGCAGGCCAATGTGCCCAGCGTGTCGCCAATAATGAAAGTGGTAATAACTCTGAGATGTAATTCGCTGCCCATTGTCTCGCCCATAGCCAACATATTGCCCGCCGTATTAAAGACCGAACTGATAAAGCCTAGAAAAACCAGACTGCGCCAATGCGATATGGTGATATTGCTGAGGCTGATATCAATGCGGCTAAAGCTGAATAATTGCATGGTGATAAAGACGCATAGGCTGCCCGATAAGACAGCGACAATATTCAGCGCAGCATCCCCACCCTGCCAATAAAACAAGCGGTATAAAATCAAATGCGTCAGCAAAAGCGGCACAATGGCTTTTTCGCGATAAAGCCAAGTGGCGATAACACGCACCCCATGCGGCA
Organism: Alphaproteobacteria bacterium; assembly: GCA_029253645.1. Lineage (GTDB taxonomy): Bacteria > Pseudomonadota > Alphaproteobacteria > RS24 > RS24 > UBA8337. Next base: position 6,332 of record JAQWZC010000046.1, read on the forward strand.
GAAAAATAAGCGCCGCATATTGAGCCGCATCGGGCGCAATCATTTGTTGGAGCGGATAAATAATTTGCCTGACCGTGAGAAACAAAAGCAGATAGACGCTGCAAATCAGAATTGTTCGCACTAGGCCATCAGGTAATTGAGGATGCATATATAAATAAAATCAGGGTTTTACTTGAGGCGATAAACGCCTTTGGAGCGGCCTTCGGGCAGCACCAAATATTGTTTCTCCAGCAATCCGGCCAGACCGCGGAAAAAAGTCGGATTGGGCAGGTCGGCGCATAGGGCATGCGATTTGAGATTGCGCGATGAAACATATTCACTCGAAGCCAATGCGGTTTGCAAAGTTGACATGGCCGATAAAATCGCCTTTTCGGCAGATGATAATTCAGTCAGCCCCAAATCGCGTTCCATACTATGCAGCATGGATTTTAAAGTGGCATATTGTTCCAATTGAGACATTTTACTAAACCTGTGATGCTGTTACACGCTAATGGCATCCTAGCGCGTTTGACAAAATATTCAACCAAGCGTCATACTCGCCGCCGCATGGGCAAGCACCATAAACAAATGTCCACATTTAAATGGGAAGACGATGAACAGTTTTAATCCAAACTTCAAAACATTGATGGGCCCCGGGCCTTCCAATATTGACCCGCGCGTTTTGCAAGCCATGGCGCGCCCGATTATCGGTCACCTCGACCCGCAATTTATCGATCTGATGGACGAGATTAAGGCGCTGCTGCGCTATGCCTATCAAACCGAAAACGCGCTGACCTTTCCGGTCTCTGCGCCCGGCTCTGCCGGTATGGAAACCTGTTTTGCCAATCTGGTCGAGCCCGGCGACAAAGTGCTGGTTTGCATTAATGGCGTATTTGGCGGCCGCATGAAAGAAAACGTCATTCGCTGCGGTGGCGAAGCGGTGATTGTCGAAGATGCATGGGGCACGCCCGTCTCATGCGATAAGGTGGAAGACGCGCTAAAAGCCAATCCGGATGTCAAAATCCTCGCCTTTGTCCATGCCGAAACCTCAACCGGTGTCTGCTCGGACGGCGCGGCCTTGGCCCAATTGGCGCAAGACCATGACTGCCTAAGCATTATGGATTGCGTTACCTCACTGGCCGGTGTGCCGGTGATGATTGATGAATGGGGCGTCGATGCCGCCTATTCCGGCTCGCAAAAATGCCTGTCCTGCCCGCCCGGCCTGTCGCCCGTCACATTTTCCGAGCGCGCCATTGAGCATATTCGCAAGCGCAATACGCCGATACAAAGCTGGTTCCTCGACCTGTCATTGGTGATGGATTATTGGTCCGGCGATGGCGCACGCTCTTATCATCATACCGCGCCGATTAACGCCATGTATGCGCTGCATGAAAGCCTGTTGCTGGTGCGCGCCGAAGGCCTTGAAGCGGCGTGGGCGCGCCACCAACACCATCACGAAGCGTTAAAGTCGGGTCTTGAAAAACTGGGCCTCAGCCTGTTGGTCGAGGAAGCCCATCGCCTGCCGCAAATGAATTCCGTGCTTATTCCCAATGCGTTGAAACCACGCGAGGCGGAGATTCGCAAAACCCTTTTGGCCCAGCATAATTTGGAAATCGGGGCCGGTCTCGGAGCTTTGGCCGGACAGATTTGGCGCATTGGCCTTATGGGGTTTGGCGCTTCAGAAGAAAATGTGCAGACTTGTTTGGACGCTTTGGAAGACGTGCTTTAACCGGCGCGGCACAGTGCGTCTTAAATGCGTCTTAAATGCGCCTTAAGTACGCCTTAAGCGCACGCTAAGCGCGCCTTAATTGCGCCTTAAAATAAGTCACACTTAAACCGCATTGGCGGCTTTAATGGCCGCGCCGTTTCGCGTTTTTTTTCGCTTGTCGGCCATACGGCCTTGTTCTCAAAAATGATAAATCCGTGACTGCTGCGGCAGCACGATATTTCTGAGGAGGTCTTAAAATGAGAAATCTGATAACGCCCCTATTGGCCGCTGGCCTGTTATCGGCATGTGCTTGGGCCGAAAATCTCTCCATCTTGACGCGCGAGGACACATTCGCCATACGCCATTACACGCCATCGCAAATTGTCGCGCATTTATCTGACCATGACGCGCAAAAACATAAGCCGCCCATTGTGCACGCCAAAAGCGTTGACATCACCGCTTCCGGCACGGGCGCCGGTTGGTTCTCCGACAGCAAGGGGCCTTTATTTTATGATTTGGTCAGGGGTAATTTCATGGTCGAGACCGAGGTCGCCATGCGCCGCCTTGACGACTCATCCGCCCTACCCGAAGGCAATTTCAGTTCGGCCGGTCTGCTCATACGCGACCCGTCTTCAAGTCTCGGAAATGAAACATGGGTGATGTATAATATCGGTTATCAAGCCGCGTTTTGGGGTCATGAAGTAAAAGCGACGCGACCGGTGGGCGCCCATCGCCATACCAATCCGATTTACAATGACGGTTATCGCTCATTATCAACTTTGCATTTAATTCCGCATGGTAATACCGGACGCAATAAGCTGCGTTTGGCGCGCATTGGCGATGAAATCCGCTTCTATTATCAAGAAAACGGCAAATGGAAAGAACGCGACAGCACGCCGCAAGCACAAGTTTTCGGCAATGGCACGCAAGTTCCTGTGGCCGGTATTGTCGGCGATAAATTCAGGCCCAGCGGGCTTGGGTTTCCCGATGAGGTGCAGGTCGGCTTGATTGTCAATCCGGGCATTGACGGCAATAATCTGAATATTGAAAAGCGTGACAGCTATGCCGCATTTTCTTATCTCAGCATTCGCCCGATTAAACGGTTTGACGAGGCCCTGCGATGGGTGGAAAGACAGCGCGCGCTAAAGCTTCGCCGCCAAGCGTCTTTCAATGGTGCGTATCCAGCCAAAAGCATCCTTGGCGACATCATCATCATCACCGGCTTTGCGAAAGGCTTTAATGGCGGCGTCAAATTCTTCCAAGCGATAACGCGCAATCCCCAATAGCAGCCAGCTATCCGCCGGATTGTCCAGCCCGCCCTTATCCAGCGCCTTGACCAAGGCCTGCTCGGCTTTGCGCCACTCTTCATCCTGCACATAGGCTTGCGCCAATTGCGTGTAAAACTTGCCCTTATCCGACATCTCCGCCGCCTGCATTAGCGGCGCGATGGACTTGCCCCATTCGCGCGCATGCATATAGGCCTGCGCCAATAAATCATAATTTTCCTCGGTCTTCTTAATCGTCCCGCCATTAAGGCCGCTTTGCAAAATCGCAGCCGCCTTAATCGGCACATTGTGATAAAGATAAAGCTGCGCCATCGCGGCCAATTCTTGAGAGCTGGTCAACATGCCTTGAACATGCATGGCGCGCAGTGCGACAAAGCCCAATTTTTCCGCGCCCAGCTCGTCATAAACCGCAGCCAATTGCTGCCAAAATATTTTGACGCCGGGCCAAATTTCGACCGCATCCTCCAAAACCGGACGCGCCTCTTCATAGCGCGCCTCTTGCAGCAGCACTGACAGCAAAATCCGCGTCCATGATTGTTGCGGTTCTTTGACTTTTAACAAAGCTTTTCGAATGGCCTGCTCGGCCTGGCGCACATCGTCAAGCGTCAAATATATTTGCGCTTTGAGCGCGAAGGCGGCCGCATCCGGTTCACTATTTTGGGTGTCAAACCATTGCTCAAAAAAGGCCAGCGCTTTTTGCGGTTTGGCTTCCGCCAGATAAAGCTGCGCTAAATTATAGGTCAGGCGCGCCACAATGGCTTGGGGCAAATCTCCGGTCGCCACGGCCTGCTCGAAAGCGGCAATCGTCGCCGGATAATCATTCTTATCCGCATGCACAAAACCCATGCTTTGCATGGCCACGGCTTTTTCATAGAGCTTGAATTTGTCGCCATCCAAAATCTGCTGCAAGGGCACAAGAGCCTCATCATATTTGCCTTGCTCCGCCAGTTCCCGCGCCTTCTCAATCAGCCGAAAGGCGGCGCTGCCCAAAACTTCAGAACGTCGCGTTTTCGGTTTTTTGGGCTTTTGCGGCTTTTCTTTTACCGCGTCTTGCGCCTGCGCTGCGCCCATAACAGGCGGGCTGACGCCTAAGGCCAGCAGGCTGAAAACAGATAAGAGAATGAGGAGGCGCGGCTTCATGCTCATGCCTATTCGGAAATACTGAAGCTGATAAGCTGGCGCACGCCCGGGCGTGATGCGGCGCGCCCATCTTGCATTTTCGGGCGATATTTCCATTTTTGAATGGCCGTGACGGCAGCGCGGTCAAACATGCCTTTCGGGTCGGCTTCAATCACTTGCAAATCCACCGCTTGGCCAAGCTCATTAATGGTAAATTCCAACAGCACCCAACCCTCAATGCCGCGGCTTAGGGCACGGCTGGGATAGCGCGGCAATACGCGCACAATGGCCAGCGCATCGCCATTAACCGGCGCGTCCAAGTTTAAACCGCCCAAAGCCAAACCGAAATCCGTATTCAAATCGGCCTTGTCCATATTCGGGCGACGCACGGGCTGCAATTGCGGCGGCGGGGGCGGCTCTTCGGCATGTTGCTGGCTTGGCCGCTTCAAGGCGCGGTCTTTGGTATTCACATCTTCGTCGCGCGCGACACGGACAAAATCAATGCCTAGGCTCGCCAATTCTTGTTCAACTTCATAATCCTGTCCGGTCACCAACACTTTCATGGTCAAAAACAACGCCATTGTGGTGACCACGGCAAGCGCCGCGGCGGTGACAAAGCGTGCCGGTAAGGCTTGCGTCATTTTTCTTCCGCCGCAATGGAAATGGCCCCGACACCGGCCAGCCGCACTTGGTCCATAATCTCCACCAATACGCCGGTTGCCGCTTTTTCATCGGCCTGAATCACCGCCCCGCCTTGCGGGTTTTCGGCATGCAGACGTTCCACATTGGCGCGCACGGCGGCCAAATCAATCTGGCGGCGGTTAATGTAAATCTCATTATTTTCGCCAATGGCGATTAATATGCCGACGCGGTTTTGCTTCACCGCCGTCTCGGCATCAGGGCGCGTAACATCCAGCCCGCTCTCTTTGACAAAACTCGCCGTAACAATAAAAAAGATGAGCATGATAAAAACAATGTCGAGCATTGGTGTCATATCAATGCCGGCTTCTTCTTCAGGACGCGCATGTCTTCGTCTCATATCTCTATCCTTTAGAGGCTTTTGGCGTCGGGCGTTCATCCGACAGCGTCAAGCCATCCTCCAAATGGGCAATGACGCGTTCGGCTTTGCGTTCAAGACTATTGATGAAAAAGAGTCCCGACAAGGCCACCACCATGCCAGCCATGGTCGGCAATGTGGCTTTGGAAATGCCCGCCGCCATAGCGCGCGCATTGCCTGAGCCGGTAATCGCCATCACATCAAACACTTCCACCATGCCGGTGACCGTGCCCAAAAGACCCAAAAAAGGGGCCAGTGCCACCAAGGTTTTAATATAGGACAAATTGGCATGCGCCTTGAGGCGGGCATCGGAAATCATCATGATGCGGATGCGATGCGCCGTCCGGCTTTGACGCTCTTGGCGCGCCTGCCATTCGGTATGCCTTTTCGCCACAAGGTTTTGAAACGCGCCACGGAAAAACCCATAACGCTCATAAATCAATGCCCATAGCAGCAAAGTGACGCCCATAATCAGCACAAGCACATTGCCGCCAAGTTCGAGAAAATCGCGCACGCCGCGCATTGCCTCAAACGGGTTTAAAAACAAAAACAGAATATCGCCAAACGTCACCGCCGCGCTCCTATTTTGCCTCAGCATGGGCGGCGATGAGACCCGCCGCTTGTTCTTCGAGAATTTGCACAA
>JAQWZC010000054.1 GCA_029253645.1 Alphaproteobacteria bacterium
GCATCGCCATTGTCTTGTTGGCTGCGAACGGTAATCGGGCCATCAATAGTGACAACGACATTGTCACTATCAATCAACAGGCCCGAATTATCATTAGGCGGCGAGCCGTCAATCAAAATGCTGTCGCCATCGGGCTCTTCATCGCTGGTGGCAACCGTGGTGGTATAGGTCGGGAAATCGGTTTCGTCTGTGTCGGGCTTTAGTTCAAACCCCCACGACGGCGCAAGCGTTGCGGAGGCCGTGAACGGCACAATAAATGCAGTTGTTAGCAAGCGGGATTTAAAGACCACGCTGTCCCTCAATTCTTGCCTCTGGGGCTTTAATTAGGCCGCGTCCGCCGGATCAAGCGTGTCGCGCAATTCTCGTTTGAGAAATTTGCCGCTGGCATTTCGCGGCAGTTTCTCGGTTCGCAGCCAGATATAACGCGGAATTTTGAAATTTGCCAATAGTTTGGCGCAATGTTCGCGCAATTCATCTGTGGTCAATTCACCGCCCTCGGCCACCATAACTGCAGCGCCGACTTCTTCGCCCAAACGCTCGTCTTCGACACCGAAAACCGTGCATTCAGCGACAGCATCATGTTTGAACAAAGCGCTCTCCACTTCGGCGCAGTAAATATTCTCGCCGCCGCGAAGCACCATATCCTTGGCGCGGTCAACGATGAACACAAAACCCTCATCATCAATGCGAGCAATATCCCCGGTGCGGAGCCAGCCGCCTTGAATGCTTTCAGCCGTTGCTTCCTCGCGATTGAGATAGCCCTTAATCACATTCGCGCCCTTGACGCATAACTCGCCAACCTCGCCTTGCGGCAGGTCATTGCCATCCGCGTCAATCACTTTGCCTTCCAAAGTCGGCACAAGCGGGCCACAGCTTTCCGGCCTATCGAGGAAGAACGCGCCGACAACAGCCGTGATGAGGCCGCATGTTTCGGTCATGCCATAGCCGGTATTGGCTTGGCCGTTTTCCAATGCGCTGTCAATTTTGCCGACCAAATCGGGCTGCAATTGCGCGCCGCCGCCGCCCAATGTCACCAGAGATGAGGTGTCATATTTCTCAAAATCAGGGTGCATGATAATCTCACGCGCCATCACCGGCACACCGCTGACATTCGTCACCTTATGGCGGTCAATAATTTTTAACGCCTCACCGGCTTCCCATTTATACATGAAAATCAGTGTGCCACCGGCCAGAGTGGCGGGCTGCACAACGCAATTATTCGCGGTCACATGAAATAGCGGCGTCGTGACCAACATGGTTGGGGCCGGGCCTTCGCCGGGGGCCGGAAGCTGATCTTCCGTGCCATTGGCGCGCGCTTCAGCCGCGTTAGAGGCCGCCGACATAAAGGCCACATTCATCAGGTTTAAAACGCAACCGCGCTGCGTCAGCTGAGCACCTTTCGGGCGGCCCGTCGTGCCGGATGTATAGAAAATGCAAGCATCCTCATCGCCATCAACCGCAATTTTGGGCATCTCGCCGCCATGATTTTTCAGTTCGGCATAATCAATCACGCCGTCAATCGGTTCAGGCAAGCGCAGGCCGATAAGTTTCATATCGGGGAATTGGTCGCGCACCGGCAGCACGCGATCCAGCCGCTCCGCATCAGCGATAAAGGCTTTCGGCGCGCTGTCTTCGAGACCATATTGCATCTCATCCGTCACCCACCACGCATTCATGCCGACCACGGTAATACCGGCCGATGTCAGCGCCCAATAAAGCAGCATCCATTCCGGATAATTGCGGAACGCCAAAGCCACGCGGTCGCCTTGCTGAATGTCATTGGCATGCATCCAATTCACAATCGACGCGGTTTCGGCATAAGCCTCGCTATAGCTCCAGCTTTCATCTTCATAAATCAGATAGGTTTTATCGCCATGCATGGCCGCCAAACCCCAAACATCGCCCAAATTGGCGGGGGCATTGGTAAAGGTCTTCAGCGTCTCGCCGCGCACCTCTATCTCACCAACTGCGAACATGCTTTCTGCGCCCGTCATCTCGGCGCGGATTTGTTTTAATTCTTGATACACGGCTAAAACCTCCCAATTTGCCGAGCGATATTACCCACTCTTCGACAGGCCGCAAGCAGAAACTGACGCAAAGCCCGCTTTGCCATCTGGTTTTTTCGCCACGCTTGGCTTATGCTCTGTTCATGATTGATTTTGCCCTCAATGCGCTCGACCAATCGGCCATTGTGACCGATACAAATGCGGCTCAAGCCGTGCGCGAAACCGTCGCGCTGGCGGAATATCTCGACACGCTGGGCTATCGCCGCTTTTGGCTGGCCGAGCATCACAACACATCGGCCTTCGCCGGTGCCGCGCCGGAAATCCTTATCGGGCATATTGCGGCGCGCACGCAAAACCTCTCCATCGGCTCTGGCGGCATTATGTTGCCGCATTATGCGCCGCTGAAAGTGGCCGAACAATTTCGCATGTTGGCCAGCCTATCGGGCGGGCGCATTGATTTGGGCTTGGGCCGCGCGCCGGGTGGTGACCCGAAAACCACCGCCGCTTTGCAACCGGGGCCGAAATCTTGGCCGCCGGAAGTGTTTCCGCAGCAAGTGGAAATGCTGCTTCAATTCCTCGAAGACGCCAATGGCCTGAAGGGCGAAGCGGGCGGCTTTCCCGAAGACCATCCCTATCAGGGCATGCACGCTCAGCCGCTGGGGCCGGAGGCCGTGCCGGTCTTTATGCTCGGCTCGGGCGGCGATGGTGCCTATCACGCGGCGCAATTTGGCCTGCCTTATGTTTACGCGCATTTCATCAATCCCGAAAATCTTGAGACCGCGCTGGACGCTTATCGCTCGCATTTCAAGCCATCGCGGCAATGCCCCGAGCCGAAAGTCATGCTGGCAACATCTGTTTTGGTTGCCGAGACGACAGAAGAAGCCGCCTATTTGGCGCGCCCGCGCAATATTTGGGCCACTCAACTCATGCAGAATAAGGGCGGGCGTTTTCCCACTCTGCAAGAGGCGCATGAGTGGGCATTAACCCCGCAAGACGCGGCCATATTGCCGCAAATTGAAGGGCGTGGCTTTACCGGCCAAACCGATGATGTGCTGCAACGCCTAAGCGATACGGTGCAACAATATGAGATTGATGAGGTTTTCGCCCTCACGCTTATTCCCGATATTGATGCCCGCAAACGCTCTTATAAATTACTGGCCGAGGCGGCCGGATTGTCGCAAGCCGGACTGGCGGCGGCGCAATAATTCTATATGAGATAAGGGCTGAAAGCCGCTTGACCCCTGCCGCGCCATCATGCACAACAGGGCAGATTTTTTCTTTGGAGGACTTACATTATGAGTTTGGATTTTACCGATAAGGTTGTCATTGTCACCGGAGCCGGTGGTGGGCTTGGCAAAAGCCACGCGCTGGATTTTGCCCGTCGCGGCGCAAAAGTCGTGGTTAATGATTTGGGCGGCAGCATGGACGGTTCAGGCGGTTCATCAGAAGCGGCTGAAGCCGTGGTTGCTGAAATTAAAGCCGCCGGCGGCGAAGCCATCGCCAATGGCTCCAGCGTGACCGATGATGCGGGCGTTGACAATATGATTGCCCAAACCATGGACGCCTATGGCCGCATTGATGTGCTGGTCAATAATGCCGGTGTGCTGCGCGATAAAAGTTTCGCCAAAATGGAAATCGGTGACTTCACCTTTGTGGTCGATGTGCACCTGTTCGGCACAATGAAGCCGACCAAAGCCGTTTGGCCGATTATGAAAGAGCAAGGCTATGGCCGCATCATGGTCACCTCCTCTTCTTCAGGCCTTTACGGCAATTTCGGCCAAGCCAATTATGGCGCTGCCAAGCTGGGTGTTGTCGGCTTCATGAACACGCTGAAGCTGGAAGGTCAGAAAGACAATATCCACATTAACGCGCTGGCCCCTGTGGCATGGACGCGGATGACGGAAAATCTGATGCCTGCTGAAATGGAAGACATGCTGACACCTGAGCGGGTCACCCCTGCCGTCGTCTTTATGTGTTCTGAAGGCGCGCCGACCGGCAAAATCATTTGCGCCGGTGCGGGTGCTTATACCTCGGCCGCCATTGTGGAGACCAAAGGCATGTATTTGGGCGAAAACCCAAGCGCCGAAGATGTTGCCGAAAATTGGGAAACCATTTCGAAAATTGACGATGCTGCCAAAGCCCTGTTCCAGGGTGGCGAGCAGACAGGTCGCATGTTCGAACTGATCCAAGAAGCCAGCAAGTAATTGAGATTGGGCGCGGGGTAACCTCGCGCCCATTTTTTTATGCGCCAGATTGCCATATCAACCGCTCTTTTATACGCCCTATGGCTGCTGCTGTCGGGGCATTATAATGGTTTGCTTTTGACGCTGGGCTTTTTCTCGGCGCTCGGCGCATCGCTGATTGGGGCGCGCATGGGCGTGCTTGATGAAGAAGGCCTGCCAATGGCCATTTTGGTGCGCCTGCCCAAAGTCACCTTGTGGCTGATATGGGAAATCTTGAAATCCAATATTGGCGTGGTGCGGGTTATCCTCAATCCGAAACTGGCGCGCCCGCAAATTGTGCGGGTGAAAGCCAGCCAAAAAGCCGTCGCCGGATTGGTAACCCATGCCAATTTCATCACCCTGACGCCGGGCACGGTCTCGGTCGATGTTGATGAAGACGATAATATGATTTTAGTGCACGGTCTGACCGATGATTTTGCCGCCGCCTGTCTTGAGCCGGATATGGACGCGAAAGTCAGCAGCTTGGAGGGCAAATAATGGAGGGCGCGCTGGCCATCACACTGATTGCGCTGGGCGTCGCCGCGACGCTGGCCATTATACGCGCCACGCTTGGCCCCACTTCTTTTGACCGCGTATTGGCCGTCAACTCGGTCGGCTCCATCGCCGTTTTATTGATTGCGGTTTACGGCTTTTTTGATGGACGCCCCGAATTTCTCGACATTGCCATGCTTTACGCGCTGATTAATTTCATCGGCACCATCGCCATTTTAAAATTCTTCCGCTTCGGCACACTGGGCGACCATGTGCTTCACGAAGATGAGGAGGACGCATGAGCGCGCTTGAGATAACGCAGCTTATCGGCATTGCCAGCCTGCTTATCGGCAGCCTCGCGGTTATATTCGGCGCGCTGGGTTTGCTGCGTTTGGGCGATGTCTATCAGCGCATGCATGGCGCGGGCATTGTCGATACGGGCGGCGCGGGTCTTATTCTATTTGGCCTGCTAATGCTGTCGCCCGATTGGACGGTGACGGTGCGCCTCATTCTCATCGGCTTTATTTTGGTGATGACCGGCCCGACCGCCACCCATGCGATTGCGCGCGCCGTGCGCGTATCTGACCAAGAGCCTGACAATGTCAGCGAGACAAAAACCAAAAAACGGGGGCGTGGCTAATGTCTGGATTCCTCGTTAATGCATCGCTCATCTCGCTCTTAACGCTCATCGCCATTCTGGCATTGCGCCTGCATCGCCTATTTGCCGTCGTCATGTTATCGGGTGCCTTCTCACTGGTGGCGGCCACTTTATTTGTGGTGCTGGACGCGGTTGATGTGGCCTTTACCGAGGCCGCGGTCGGCGCAGGCATTTCGAGTATTTTGGCATTGGCGACGTTGTCGCTTGTGCCGGCTGAAGAAAAACCTCACTCCATCGCTTTTGTGCCGGCCTTTCTGGCATTGGCCACCGCCCTCATGCTGGCGGTTGCGGTTACTGATTTGCCCGCTTTCGGTGATGTGAACGCGCCGATACATAATCATGTCGCGCCCGAATTTATCAAAGGCAGCGCCGAGGATATCGGCATTCCCAATGTCGTCACCTCCGTGCTGGCCAGCTATCGCGGCTATGACACGCTGGGCGAGACCGTGGTGATTTTCACCGCCGCCATTGCCGTGCTGTTGGTGCTGGGGGGCTATACTCGCCCGCATCGCAGAAAAATAAAGAGCCGCAAAAAAGGGGAGGACAAAAATGCAGGATGATCCCGTCATTCGCGTCGTCTCCAAAGTGATGATACCGACCGTTATGCTGTTCGCGCTTTATGTGCAATTTCACGGCGATTACGGCCCGGGCGGCGGCTTTCAGGCCGGGGTTATTTTCGCCTCTGCTTTTGTGTTGAACGCCATGATTTTCGGGCTTAATCGCGGGCGGCATGTCTGGCCTGCCAATCTCAACCTGTTGGCGATTTGCGCCGGTGTGCTGCTTTACGGCCTGACCGGTATTGCCTCGCTGTTTCTCGGCGCGAATTATCTGGATTATGATGTGCTGGGCGCGACGGCGAAATCCGGCCAGCATATCGGCATTTTGCTGGTCGAGTTTGGCGTCGGCCTGACCGTCGCCTCGGTGATGGTCGCGCTGTTTTTCACCTTTGCCGGAAGGCTGACGCATATTCGCCTCATGTCGAAAATGCAGGCGCATGAAGAAGCCAGCCCGCCAGCGAGCAAAACTAAGACTAAAGCCAAAAAAGCCGGAGGGCGCTCATGAGCAGCCTCGCAGGCCAGTGGAATTACTTTCTCGTCATCGCGCTGATGATGATTGGCTTTTACGCGGTGATTGCGCGCGGCAATATGGTGAAGAAAATGGTCGGGCTGACGATTTTCCAGACCTCGGTTTTCATGCTGTATATTTCTATGGGCAAGGTGAGTAACGGCACCGCTCCGATTTTGACCGGCGACCCGCAAACGCTTTACGCCAATCCGCTGCCGCATGTGCTTATTCTGACCGCCATTGTGGTCGGCGTGGCGACAACGGCGGTTGGCTATGCGCTGATTATCCGGGTTTATGAAAGCTATGGCACGATTGAGGATGACGAGCTGATTAAAATGATTGAGGCCGAAGACGCCGAGGATAGCGAAGACATGAATGGGGAGACGCAAAGCGCATGATGCAGCACCTCCCCGTTTTGCAAGTCCTGCTGCCGCTTTTGGGCGCGCCGCTTGCTGCCCTTTTGCGTGGCCGCGATATGGCTTGGGGCCTCGCCCTCTTGCTGACCGGCGCGGCCTTTCTCATTTCCGCTATTTTATTCGGCCTGCAATATAGCGCCGGAGAGGCTTTGATTTACGACCTTGGCGGCTGGCCCGCCCCGCTCGGCATTGTTTATGTCATTGATGCCGCCAGCGCGCTGGTATTGCCGGTCGTGTCGGGCTTGGCTTTTGTGGCGACCATTGCGGCACGGCGATTGGTCGAGGCCGAAATTGACGCGCGCGACCATGCGCTGTTTTACGCCGCTTGGCTGCTGACCATTGCCGGTATGTTGGGACAGATCACCACGGGCGATGCGTTTAACATTTTTGTCTTTCTCGAAATTTCTTCGCTCTCGGCCTATGCGCTGGTAGCTATGGGGGCCGGACGCGACCGCCGCGCTCTTCCGGCGGCATTTAACTATCTCATTCTCGGCACGGTTGGCGCGACTTTTTATGTAATCGGCCTTGGCCTGCTTTATATGCTCACCGGCACGCTTAATCTGACGGATTTGGCAGAACGTCTGGCGGAAGTGGAATCGACCCGCGCCTCCTTCACCGCTTTGGCCTTTATCGCGCTGGGATTATTCTTGAAAATGGCGTTGTTTCCGCTGCATTTCTGGCTGGTTCCGGCCTATGCCCATGCGCCCTCAGCCGTGTCTGCCCTAATGGCCGCCACCGCCACCAAAGTCTCGGTCTATGTGCTGATACGTCTGATGTTTGGCGTTTTCGGCGTCGAGTTTAACGGCCTTGCCGATGCGATTGGCTTGCTGATTTTGACGCTGGGCATTGCCGGTGCTTTTGCCGGAACCCTCGCCGCCATTATCGAAACCGATTTGAAAAAACTCTTCGCCCAATCCTCCATTGCCCAGCTTGGCTATATGGCGATTGGCATTGGCGCGATGAGCATGACCGGACTGGCCGCGGCGTTCATCCATTTATTCAATCACGCACTGATGAAGGGCGCGCTGTTTTTGGCCATTGGTGCCATTGCCGCGCAAGTCGGCCGCGCCAGCATGCAAACCATTGAGGGTGCGGGACGCCAAATCCCCATCACCATGACCGCTATTTTGGTCGGCGGTTTAGCGCTTATCGGCGTGCCGCTAACGGCGGGCTTTATTTCTAAAGTTTATCTGGTGCGCGCTTTGTTGGAACAAAATTTCTGGCTGCTCGCCGCCCTGACCTTTATCAGCTCGGCGCTGGCTTTGGCTTATGTTTGGAAAATCATCGAAGCCGCATGGTTGAAAGAACGCCCCAAAGGCGCGCCCGTATTGGTGGAAACCCCGGTGCATTATGTGCCCGCTTGGCTGATGGTCTTGGCCACAATCGGCTTTGGTATTTTCGCCGGACCTTTGGTTGATGCCGCCTATGCCGCCGCCGCCGTATTTATCGGGGGTGCGCGCTAATGGGAATTGAGATGCTGATATATGCGCTTTTGGGGCTACCGCTTATCGCCTCGGCCTTGGTGCTGGTGCTGCATGACCGCCCGAATTTGCGCGATGGGCAGGCTCTATTTATCGGACTGATAACGGCAGGCTGTGCCATCCAACTTTACGCCGCGCCACATAGCGAAACAGTGACGCTGTTTTCTCTGGCGGCGGGGCTGGATGTCAGCTTCACCCCTGAGCCTTTGGGCAAGCTCTTCGCGCTGGTCGCCGGTGTGTTATGGCCGGTCGCGACGCTTTACACGATTGGCTATATGCGCGGCGCGGGCGAGAAAAATCACACGCGCTTCATGTTTTTCTACGCCATTGCCATTCACGCGGCGATGGGCATTGCGCTATCGGGCAATTTGCTGACGCTCTTCGTGTTTTATGAAATCCTCACCTTCTCCACCTATCCATTGGTGACGCATAAAGGCACGCCCGAAGCCGTGCAGGCGGGGCGGATTTATCTCGGCATTTTGGTCGCCAGTTCGGTCATTCTATTGCTGTTTGGCGTTATTGGCGTTTGGGTGCTGACCGGCACGCTGGACTTTCAAAGCGGCGGTATTCTGGCCGGTCATATTGACCCGTTTTATGTGCCTTTCCTGCTCGGATTATTTGCCTTTGGCATTGGCAAAGCCGCCCTTATGCCGCTGCATCGCTGGTTGCCTGCCGCCATGGTCGCGCCGACACCGGTCAGTGCGCTATTGCATGCCGTCGCCGTGGTGAAAGCCGGTGTCTTCACCGTGTTGAAAGTTGCGGTCTATGTATTCGGCATTGATTTTCTGCGCGAGACGGGTAGTAGCGACTGGCTCGTCTGGGTTGCCAGCTTCTCCATTCTCGCCGCCTCTATTGTCGCCATGACCAAAACCAATTTAAAGGCGCGCCTCGCCTATTCCACCATCAGCCAACTTGGCTATATCGTGCTGGGCGCGGCCTTGGCCACCTCATTGGCAGCCAGTGGCGCGGCGGTTCATATTGCCGCCCATGCAGCGGGTAAAATCACCCTGTTTTTCTGCGCCGGTGCAATTTATGTGGCGCATCACCTGACCGATATTAAAGACATGAACGGCTTGGGCCGCGTCATGCCCGTCACTTATACGGCATTTGCCTTTGGCGCTTTATCGATTATCGGCGTGCCGCCGCTGGCCGGTGCTTGGTCAAAAATCATGCTGATGGGTGGCGCATTGGATAATGGTCATGTTCTGGTGCTCGGCGTGCTGATGGTGTCGTCTCTGCTCAATCTTGTTTATTTGGGCGAGATTGTGCTGCGCGGTTTCTTCGCCAAACCGACGCATGGGCTGAAAAGCGATGACGTGCAAGAAGCGCCCCTATCCATGCTGCTGCCTCTGTGTCTGACAGCAGCGATGTCGCTGGCGTTGTTCTTCGCGATTGATATGTTCATTCTGGATTTCGGGGGCTGAGATGGGTGATAAGACTGAAACATCTCTCATCTTGCGGCGCGTGATGCGCGGCTTGCTGGCCCTTTGCGCGCTCGGCCTATTGGGCGAGGTGCTCATTCATCGCCATGCTTATTTCGCGCTGGAGGCGACGCCGTTTTTCTTTGCGCTGTTTGGCATCATCGCCGCTAGTCTGATTATCGGCGGCAGCATGGTCGCGGCGCGGCTGATAGGCCGTGCGCCCGATTATTATGGGGGCGATGATGATGCTTGAGCCTGTCGCCACCCTGCTGCTTTCCATGCTTTCCATTCCGGGCATGGCGCTGATAGCCGGTGCTTTGGCTGTGCCCTTGCTGCCCACATCGGCGCGCAACGCCTTTATGTTGGCGCTGATTGCTTTTTCCGGCTGGACGGTTTGGCAAATTGCGCCGGATGCCAGCCTCACGGCCCGCTTGGCCGGTATTGAGTTAACCTTGCTGCGGGTCGAGGCGATAACCAAGCCCTTCGCGCTGGTCTTTCATATCGCTGCCGCCCTCAACGTCATTTACTCCATGCATGAGAAAGCCCGACTGACCGCCACGGCGGGGCTGGCCTATGCCGGTGCGGCCATTGCCGCGCTATTTGCGGGCGATTTCCTGACGCTGTTTATCTATTGGGAACTGACCACTTTCGCCTCGGTCTTTTTGGTGCTGGCCGGAAACACGCCGCGCGCGACACGCGCCGCCATGCGCTATTTGCTGATGCAAGTCGCCTCGGGCGTCATTTTATTGGCCGGAGCGGTTTTGCTTTGGCGCAGCGGAGCGGGCTTCGCCATCACCGCTTTAGACGCCACCACGCCTGCCGGTTTTTGCATCCTTTTGGCCCTCGGCATTAAAGCGGGCTTTCCGCTTTTGGGAGGCTGGCTGCAAGACGCCTATCCTGAAGCCTCGCCCGCAGGCTCGGTTATGCTGTCGGCCTTCACCACCAAGCTGGCGATTTACATGCTGGTGATTTGCTTTGCCGGTTTCAAACCGCTGATTTATATCGGCCTCGCTATGGCGATTATCTCGCTCTTCGCCGCCATGATTGAAAATAATCTGCGCCGCGTGCTGGCCATTGCGCTGGTCAATCAGCTTGGCATTATGGTGGTCGGCATCGGCATTGGCAGCGAATTGGCCATAAACGGCGTAACCGCGCATGCTTTTGCCAGCGTGCTTTATAAGGGGCTGTTATTCATGAGCATGGGCGCGGTGTTTTTCCGCACCGGCACAGACCGCGCCGACGCGCTGGGCGGGCTGGCCCGCCACATGCCCTGGACGGCAGGCTTTTGCCTCATCGGTGCGCTATCCATCGCCTCCATGCCGCTTTTCTCAGGCTTCACCACCAAGGCGTTAACCTTGGGCGCGGTCGCCAAGCAGGGCGAATTATGGGTCTGGCTGGGACTGCTTTTTGCCTCGGTCGGCGTTGTGCTGCACACGGCTTTGAGACTTCCCTATGCCGCTTTTTTTGCCACCAACCCAAAAATCAAGGCCGAGGAAGCGCCGCTGAATATGCGCGTGGCGATGGGCTTGGCGGCGGGCGGCTGTCTTGTCATTGGCCTCTATCCAAGCGCGCTTTATGCGCTGCTGCCCTATGCGGTCAGCTATAAGGTTTGGGATGTCGGCCATGTGCTGGGCGAGGTGCAATTGCTGGTTTTTGTTGCGCTGATATTCGCGCTGATGGTGCGCCGTGGCCTTTATCCGCTATCGGGCGCGGACATGGTTATTTACACGGATTGGATTGGCCGCTATGCGCTGCCGCGCCTGATTATCGGCATTGGCGCGCCGCTTATGCGGCTTTGGAATGGCGCGAAAGACGGTTTTGTCGCGCTGGTGCTGCGCCTTTTACGCACCGGCGAAGAAGCCAGCCGCGCCACCGGATTGGCCTCAGGGGTCGCATCAACCGGCGCAGCGGCGGGCATTTTCCTCGCCCTCTTTGCGCTGATATTGCTCATTCGTATCGTCATCTAGATAGAAAAAGGGCGCCCGCTCATGAGAGAGAGGACGCCCCTAATTTTGTTGATAGCCTGATTTGGCGGCCTGAATTAGAGACCCAAAACAGCCTTGGAAATAATGCCGCGCTGAATTTCATTCGAGCCGGCATAAATCGATGTCTTGCGATAGTTGAAATAACGCGGCGTCACCGGCGCGACACCGGCCATGCCGATATCACTCTCATTATTTGACGCCAATGTGTCTTCAACAAATGGCAGGCCATATTGACCGACAGCTTCCATGCCCAATTGAGACACTTCCTGCTGCAATTCAGAGCCGCGTGTCTTCAGCATGGAAGACGAGCCAGGGCCGATATTTTGACCGGCGCTCACCTCAGAGAAGATACGCAATTCAGTGGCTTCCATGACCATGATTTGACGCTCCAAATCAGCCAGCTTGGCCCCGAAATCTTCGTCTTCAATCAGCGGCTGACCGTCCATGACAACGTCACCAGCCAGCTTCTTGACCTTATCCAGCGCGCGATACAGCCCGCCTGAATAGGGATTGCCGCGTTCAAATTCGAGCAGATATTTGGCGCATGTCCAACCCTCATTCAAATTGCCGACAAGATTTTCTTTCGGCACTTTGACGTCTTCAAAGAAGACTTGGTTAATCTCTTGCGCGCCTTCAGCAGGCCCGTCCAATGTCACCAATGGCGACACGGTGACACCCGGCGTGTGCATATCAATCAGCAAAAATGAGATGCCCTGCTGACGTTTGCCCTCATTCGAAGTGCGCACGAGGCAGAAAATCATATCGGCATGTTGCGCCATTGTGGTCCAAATTTTCGTGCCATTGCAGAGGAAATGATCGCCCTTATCTTCGGCTTTCATTTGCAATGAGGCGAGATCGGAGCCTGAGCCGGGCTCAGAATAACCCTGACACCACCACACATTAGAGGCCAGAATATCCGGCAGATATTTGGCTTTTTGCTCTTCCGTGCCGAATTTCATAATCACCGGCGCGACCATAGTCATGCCGAAAGCAATGGTATGCGGCGCACCGGCGGCTTCCATTTCTTGCGTGAAGATAAATTTCTGTGTCGGGGTAAAGCCCGCACCACCATGCTCGGTCGGCCAATTTGGCGCGGCCCAACCTTTTTCATAAAGGCGCTTTTGCCATGTCTCATGGCTTTGCTTGGTGATGTAACCGTTTTTAGACCGCTCACATTCGCGGCGAATATCGGGCGTAAAAGCCTCTTCAATAAAGTCGCGCACTTCCTGACGGAAGGCTTCGTCTTCAGCACTATAACTCAAATCCATGTCGCTCTCCTTAGGATACGAACTTCACCGGCACCACATCGGGCGCACCGGCCATGACACCGCCACCCAAGGGCGCGGCAGCGGCACCGAAAGCGGCCGATTTACCATGCACCTTGCGGGCATCCATATTTTCATAAACTTCAAACACGCGATAAACCGTGGCGTCGGCTTCATCTTGCAGCAAATCATATTGCAGCGTGCCCGGCTCATCCGCTTTCACGGCTTTTTGCATGTCTGCGAAAGCGGCTTCAAAATCCGCTTGCTTGCCATCAACAACTTTCAAAGTTGCCAAATATCCTACTTTCATGATCGGCCCTCCTGCCTGTTATTTATCCTGATATTCTGCCGGACGCTTTTCGAGCATGGCCGACACGGCTTCATTATGGTCTTCACTTAAATGCATGAGTGCCTGCGCATTGGCCGACATCTCCATGACCGTCTCAAAACTGCTGTTTTGACCATGACGCATGAGACGCTTGGCGGCCCGCAACGCTTCCGCGCTTTGCCCCGCCACTTGATGAGCCATATCATGCGCAGTTTCGAGCAGCTTGTCATCTGAAACGACTTGCGACACAAGACCCCAGCCCAGCGCCTGTTCGGCGGAAATGGTTTTGCCGGTAAACAGCAATTCAGAGGCGCGCGCGCCGCCAATAATGCGTGGCAAGAGCCACGCCCCGCCATCGCCAGGAATGAGACCGATTTTCAAAAATGTCGCGCCGAAAATGGCTTTTTCTGAGGCGATGCGCATATCGCATAAACACGCCACATCATTGCCGAGACCAATGGCCGGGCCGTTAACCGCGGCAATGGCGGGCACTTCCAGCCCCCATAGGCTTTTGACAATTTGATGAATACCGCGGCGATAGCCATCGGCAATATGCGCGCCCGCGCCGCCAAATGGGCCTTCGCGGTTTTGCATGGCCTTGACATTGCCACCGGCTGAAAATGCCGAACCGGCACCGGTGAGAATAACGCAGCGCACATTGCGGTCGGCATTAATCTGCGCCACCGCATCTGAAAAAACCCCACCATCGCCCGGCTCGCCAAGCGCATTGCGCATGTCGGGCCGGTTGATGGTCAGGGTTACAATGTGACCCTGCTGGTCAAATTCCAGCATGGGCAACCTTAAGCAGCCGCGAAGCGCTTCAAGTGATGGTCCACATTACCGAATTGTGTGTCGATAACGGTCAAACGCTTGAAGTAATGGCCGACATTCAGTTCTTCTGTCATGCCCATACCGCCATGCAATTGCACCGCTTCTTGACCGACAAAACGACCTGATTTGCCGATTTGCACTTTCGCACCGGCTGCCGCTTTTTTGCGCTCAGCTTCGCTCTCGGTCAGCTTCATATTGACCATATAGGTCATTGAAACCGACTGTTCATATTCCATAAACATATCGACCATGCGATGCTGCAAGACTTGGAAGCTACCAATCGGCACGCCGAACTGCTTCCGGGTTTTGCAATATTCAACCGTCGCATCATTCAGGCATTTCATATGGCCAATGGCTTCGGCGCATACCGCGCCAATGCCGTAATCAAGCGCTTCTTCAAGCAGTGCCAGACCGTTACCGGCGGCACCAATCAGCGCGTCTGCACCGACCGACACATTTTCCAGCGTCACTTCGCTGGCGCGATTGCCGTCAACCGTCGGATAATCTTGCGTGGCGACGCCGCTTGCCGATTTATCGACAATGAACAGGCCCAGACCGTCGCTATCGCGTTGGTCGCCTGAAATGCGAGCCGAAACAATCAGCTTGCTGGCCCAAGGCGCGGCGGCAACAACGGCTTTCGTGCCATTCAGCACATAGCCCTCGCCATCGGCTTTCGCAGAGGTCAAAACATCAGCCGGATTAAAGCGGCTTTGCGGCTCGGCATAAGCCAGCGCCCACACATCTTCACCGGCAATAATGCCCGGCAGATGCGTTTCTTTTTGCGCGTCTGATGCGTGGCGCGATAAAATACCACCGCACAGAACGATTGTCGGCAAATAGGGTTCCACCACCAGACCGCGGCCCAGCTCTTCCATGATAACCATGGTTTCAATCGGTCCGCCGTCAAGGCCACCCATCTCTTCTGAGAAAGGCGCGGCCAACAAGCCAAGCTCGGCAAAATGGCCCCAAATCTCGCGGCTCATGCCCTCTTCGCTGCGGACGATTTTCATCCGGCTGTCGAAGTCATAATTATCTTGCACAAAGCTCTGCACCATGTTTCGGAGCAGGGTTTGTTCTTCGGTAAAACTAAAGTCCACTGTTTAATTCCTCTTCAAATTCGCTTTGAGCTTGGCGAGAGCCTAAAGACCCAAAACCATCTTGGCAATGATATTGCGCTGAATTTCGTTCGACCCGCCATAAATGGAGGTCTTACGATTGTTAAAATAAGATTGCGACGCGCCTTCGGCATGGTCGGGGCCGATAGACAGATAATTGTCGCCCCGGTCAAGCTGCGGCACCCAAGGCGACGCATAATTGCCGACCGCTTCCATGGTCAACTCGGTAATGCGCTGCTGAATTTCCGTGCCCTTAATTTTCAAAATCGAGCTTTCCGGTCCCGGCCCTTGGCCCTTGCTTTCAGACGCCAATGTCCGCAATTCGGTATATTCCAAAGCCGTCAGGTCAATTTCCAGTTCAGAAATTTTGCGGGCAAAATCGGCCGAGTCCAGAAGCGGCGCACCGTCTTCCATCTCACCGCGCGCAATATCGCGCAAACGGTCAATGGCTTTTTTCGAGCGCGCTACACCGGCAATGCCCGAGCGCTCATTGCCCAGCAAAAACTTGGCAATGGTCCAGCCCTTATCCTGCTCGCCTACCAGATTTTTGGCCGGCACGCGCACATCGGTCAGGAACACTTCATTGACTTCATGACCGCCATCAATGGTGATGATGGGCTTCACTTCAATGCCCGGCGTGTTCATATCAATCAACAGAAAAGAAATGCCCTGTTGCGGTTTGCCCTCGCTGCTGGTGCGCACGAGGCAGAACATCCAGTCAGCATGCTGCGCCAAAGTGGTCCAAATTTTATGGCCATTGACGACATATTCATCGCCATCCAATTCGGCTTTCGTTTTCAGTCCGGCGAGGTCTGAGCCTGCGCCCGGCTCTGAATAGCCCTGGCACCACCAGGTGTCACCTGACAAAATGCCCGGCAGAACCCAGTCTTTTTGCTCTTGATTGCCGAAACTATAAATCACCGGCCCAAGCATGGCGATGCCGAAAGGCAGCGGCGGAATGGTGCCGAAAGCAGCGCTTTCTTCATTCCAAATATATTTCTGCGTCACCGTCCAGCCGGTGCCGCCAAATTCTTCCGGCCAGCTTGGCGCGGCCCAACCTTTTTTGGCGAGAATTTTATGCCAAGCAAGAAAATCTTCCTTGCTCAATTCACCGCGATCAACCCCAACCAAATGCTGCGGATAGTTTTCTTCGATAAAGCTACGCACTTCATTGCGGAAAGCTTGATCTTCAGGTGCAAAATCGATGTCCATAACGACCTCCAATTAAATTTGTTTGAATTTAGCCAAATTGAGAGGTGAATCAATCACCCTTTCGGGAAAAAATGACGCATCGGCAGGAATATGTTAATAGAAAGCCATGAATGAAACGGATGACAGCCTGAAATCGCCCTGCAAGCGCGTCTGCGCCGTATCGGCGCGCACTAATTTTTGCGTCGGCTGTGGGCGCAAATTAATGGAAATCGGCGGCTGGTCCGGCTTTTCAGATGATGAAAAGCGCGCCGTGCTGGCCCAACTCCCCGCCCGACTCGATAGCATGCAAAAAGCCTAAAGCGGTTTATCGCCGAACCAATGCAGCGTTTCGGCCAGATTAACCACCGCGCCAATAACGATAATGGAGGGCGGCTCCAGCCCTTTATCGGCGACAATTTGCGCCGCATCGGCCAGATGGCCGGTCGTGATTTGTTGGCGCGGCGTTGTGGCATGAGTGACAATGGCCACCGGCTCATCCGCGCTGCGCCCTGCCTGCATCAGCAAATCGGCAATCACCGCCAAGCGGCTCATCGCCATATAAATGACAATCACCGGCGAGGCTTTGGCAATGGACGCCCAATCCAGCAATTCCGCTTCGCCCTTACCGGCCAAATGACCGGTGACGAAGGTGACAGCGTGATTGACGTCGCGATGGGTGGCGGGAATACCGGCATAGCCCAACCCGCCGACACCGGCCGAAATGCC
The DNA here is from genome assembly GCA_029253645.1 of Alphaproteobacteria bacterium. Lineage (GTDB taxonomy): Bacteria > Pseudomonadota > Alphaproteobacteria > RS24 > RS24 > UBA8337. The sequence goes on from JAQWZC010000054.1 coordinate 17,203, forward strand.
CGGAATGATGCGGAAAGGAATATCCGCCGCGACAAGCGCTTGCGCCTCCTCGCCGCCGCGCCCGAAAATAAACGGGTCGCCGCCCTTAAGGCGCAGCACGCGATGGCCCTGTTTGGCCAGTTCAATCAGCTTGTCGGTAATGTCTTGCTGGTTCCAGCTTGGCTTGCCGCCGCGCTTACCGGCATAAAAAAGCTCGGCCTCGGGGCGCACAAGCGACAGAATATCCTCAGATACCAGCGCGTCATACACCACCATATCCGCTTGTTTCAGCGCATTGACCGCATGGAGCGTCAGCAAGCCCGGATCACCCGGACCGGCCCCCGCCAGCCACACCCAACCCGCATCAAATGGCGGCATGCCGTCAATCTGAATGTCAGGCATGGCCGCATCGCTCAGCGTCAGGCGGATAATATCTTGCTGTTTCTTGTCATCAGCGCTCATGTCGCGGTTATAGGCGGTTTTACCCGGTCGGTAAATCTGCTATCAGAAATTCTCACGCCAACGCCGCCTCCCAAAGGAGCTTTCCATGCTGTCTAAGCCGCAAGCCGATTTAAAACCCAATACGGAAGCCTTTGAGAACAAGCCTTTGGTTAAGCCCACCGGTTTTCGCGAATATGATGCGCGCTGGCTGTTTCCCGATGAGATAAATCTCTCGGGCATGCAGGCTTTGGGGTTTGGCCTCGGCAATGTTTTGTTTGACCTGCTGGGCGATAAATTGGGCGAGGGCGAGCAGCCGCGCATTGTTGTCGGGCATGATTTTCGCTCTTACTCGCAAAGCATTAAAATCGCGCTGACCACCGGCCTGATGAGCGCCGGTGTGAAAGTGCTGGATATCGGGCTGGCGCTCTCGCCGACCGCTTATTTCGCGCAGTTTCATCTCGACGCACCCGCCGTTGCCATGGTCACGGCCAGCCATAATGAAAATGGCTGGACCGGCGTCAAAATGGGCGCGGCGCGACCGCTTACTTTCGGCCCCGATGAAATGTCGGCCTTGCGCGATATGGTGCTTGAGAATAAAGGGATTGCCCGCGCCGGTGGCGCGTATGAACGCGTTGAGGGCGTGGCGCAAGCCTATAAGGATGACCTCGCCGGACGCGCGCCCTTCAAACGTCCGTTAAAAGCGGTTGTCGCTTGCGGCAATGGCACAGCGGGTACCTTTGCGCCGGATGTGTTGCGCGCGCTGGGCGTTGATGTTGTCGAATTGCATTGCGCGCTAGACCACAGCTTTCCGCATCACAATCCCAATCCCGAAGATATGAAAATGCTGCACGCCATGCGCGACGCGGTTTTGGAAACCGGCGCAGATATCGGTTTTGCCTTTGACGGCGATGGCGATCGCTGCGGCGTGGTGGATAATGAGGGCGCGGAAATTTTTGCGGATAAAATGGGTGTGCTGGTCGGGCGCGATTTGGCGCGCATGCATAAGGACGCGGTTTTTGTGGCCGACGTTAAATCCACCGGCCTGTTTAACACCGACCCTGAATTGCAAGCGGCGGGCGCGACCACCCATTATTGGAAAACCGGTCACTCTTATATGAAGCGTCATACAAATGAGATTGGCGCGCTGGCGGGTTTTGAGAAATCCGGCCATTATTTTTTCAACGCCCCGATTGGCCGCGGCTATGATGACGGCATCCTCACCGCCATTGCCATTTGCGATATGCTCGACCGCGCCGAGACCGCCAGCATGGCCGATTTGCGCCGCTCTTTGCCGGTCACTTACGGCTCGCCCACCATGTCGCCCTATTGTGATGATTTGGAAAAATACGATGTCGTTGGCCGCGCAATCGCGCATTTTGAAAAACTGGCTGAAAGCGGCGGCACGCTTATCGGGCAAAAAATCCGCGACCTCGTTACCGTGAATGGCGTCCGCATCACTGTGGAAGACGGCACATGGGGGCTGGTGCGCGCCTCGTCGAACAAGCCCGGGCTGGTGGTGGTTGTCGAAAGTCCGACTTCTGAAGACAATATGCGCGCTATTTTCGCAGAAATTGATGCGCTTTTATCGTCCTATAAAGAAGTCGGTGACTACGACCAGAAAATCTAAATGAATATCGCCAGCAACATGCGTGTGCCGGCGACAATCAGAAATCCGGCAAAAATGCCGTTCAGTGTTTTCTTACTGAGGCGATGCGCCAGTCTTGCGCCCAAAGGCGCGGCCAACATGCTGGCCGGAATAATCGCCGACACTGCCACTAAATTAACATAGCCGATAGATAGCGGCGGCAAATCGGGCAACGACCAGCCGCCCGCCATAAAGCCCAAAGCGGCAGGCACGGCGATGAACACGCCAAACACGGATGAGGTGCCGACCGCGCGCAGCACATCTCGCCCCGAAGCATTTAACAGAGGCACAGACAACGTGCCGCCGCCAATCCCCATCAGAGCCGAGAAAAACCCGACCCATGAGGCCAATGTTTTTTGCACAAAAAGGCTGATGCGCGCCGCGCCCGCTTCGCCCGGATTTTTATTCAGCAACATGCGCGCCGCCATGCTGAGCGTTAAGGCGGCGAAAATGATTTTCAGTCCGGCCGGTGCGATATAGCGCGCCGCTACGGCCCCGACCAGCGCGCCAAAGGCGATAAACCCGCCCCAGCTTTTCACCACTTCCATATCCACTGAGCCGCGCTTGAAATGACTGCGCGCCGATAATGAACCGGTGAAACAAATAATCGCCATAGAGGTCGCCACCGCCATATGGATTTGCAAATGCAGCGGTAGGTCAAAAAAGATGAAGGTTTGAAACAGCACCGGCACCAATATCATGCCGCCGCCAACGCCCAATAATCCGGCGACAATGCCGGATAGAAATCCGGCGACCAGCAACACAAGCGCCAAGACAATCAGCTCGGCTTCCATTATTCGCCCGCCTCCGCCATAGCATCATAGGCGGCGCGCTTGGCCTGCTCGGCCTCAACCAGCGCCAGCGCTTCGGCCAGCACTTTTGGGTCATCGCCTCGGCGCGGCGCGTTTTCGCTCAAATGCCGCCGCCAAATTTTGCCGCCGGGCATGCCCTGAAACAGCCCCATCACATGACGCGTCAGCGCATGCAAAGGCGCGCCACTTCCAACCAGCCGCGCCGCATAGGGAATGAGCGCCTGCACAATCTCATTGCGCGTCAGCGGCGTCGCCGTGTCACCAAATAAATCGCGGTCAACCGTTGCCAGCAAATATGGATTTTTATACGGCGCGCGGCCCAGCATCACGCCATCGGTTTTCTCCAAATGCGCTTGGCCGTCTTTAATATTCTCAATGCCGCCATTGATTGAAATCAGCAATTCGGGATGCGCCTTTTTCAGCGCATAAACCAGCTCATAATCAAGCGGCGGAATATCGCGGTTCTCTTTCGGGCTTAACCCGTCCAGCCAGGCTTTGCGCGCATGCACGATAAAATGCGACACGCCCGCGGATTTGCATTTTTCCACCAGCGTAAACAACGCCTCGCGCGGCTCTTGGTCATCAACGCCAATGCGCGATTTAACCGTCACCGGCAGCTTCACCGACGCTTGCATGGCCGCCACACAATCAGCCACCAGTTCCGGCGATTGCATGAGACAGGCCCCAAATTGCCCCGATTGCACGCGGTCAGACGGGCACCCGACATTCAGATTTATCTCATCATAGCCGTAATCTTCGCCAATACGCGCCGCTTCAGCGAGAGCTTGCGGCTCGCTGCCGCCCAATTGCAAAGCCAGCGGGTGCTCTTCTTGATTATAGGCCAACAGCTTGTCGCGGTCGCCAAAGCGCACCGCATTGGCGGTGACCATTTCCGTGTAAAGCCGCGCGCGCTTCGACATGAGCCGCAAAAAATAGCGGTCATGGCGGTCGGTCCAATCCATCATCGGCGCGACGGAAAAGCGAATATCTGGCGCGGTTAAACTCATGGTGTCTTTGTCGCCTTTTTCTGGCGATTGGGCAAGAAAAGCCCGCGAGGTTACCCCCGCGAGCTTTCAAATAAGACAGGCGCAAGATTATTTCTTGCTACCGGCGCCGGGCAATTCATTGAACGGCACTTTTTTATCAACGCGAATATCCTGCGGCAGACCCAAAACCTGCTCGGAGACGATATTGCGGAGAATTTCATCCGTGCCACCGGCGATGCGATAACCGGCTGCGCCAATCCACTGATTTTGGAACGCACCGGCCATCGGGCTTTCTTCCGTGTCTTGCATGACACCGCCCTGGCCTTGAATATCCATAGCGAAACCGGCGAGGTCTTGCATTTTCGGCCCTGATACGATTTTACCGATGGAGCTTTCCGGACCGGGCACTTGGCCTTTCGACAAAGCGGTCAAAGTGCGGAATTTGGTATATTTCAGCCCTTGCGACTGCACATACCAATCGGCCAGCTTTTCGCGAACATTCGAGTCCTTAATCGCCGGACCGTTTTCCAATTCGGTTTCGCGCGCCAATTTCAGCAATTCTTCATAATCAACGCCGCTGCCCTGACCAATGGCCAGACGCTCATTCATCAGCGTTGTCAGCGAGACTTTCCAGCCCTCACCGACATCACCCAAACGTTGGCTATCCGGCACACGCACATCATTGAAGAACACTTCATTAAAGCCGCTGCCGCCTGAAATTTGCTTAATCGGGCGAATGTCAATGCCCGGCGTTTTCATGTCGAGGAAGAAAAAGGTCAGACCTTTATGCTTCGGCACGGTCGGGTCTGAGCGGGTAACGATGATACCGTAATCGCAAAAATGCGCGCCGGAGGTCCAGACTTTCTGGCCGTTAATCACCCATTCATCGCCATCTTTCTCACATTTTGTGCGCAAGCCCGCGACATCAGAACCGGCAGCCGGTTCGGAGAAAAGCTGGCACCAAATTTCTTCACCGAAAAGCGCAGGCTTCACATAGCGGTCGCACTGCTCTTTGGTGGCCCATTTCATCATGGTCGGAATGCACATGCCGAGGCCGATTTCAAAGAACCCGCCGGGCACATCGAATTTCGACTCTTCTTGGCTGTAAATCACCGACTGAATCGGTGTGCCGCCCAGCCCGCCATATTCGGTCGGCCAGGTAATGGCGGCATAACCGGCTTCGGCTTTTTTGGCCTGCCATTCTTTGGCGCGCGCAAGACGCTCGGCCTCAGATTTTTGCGAGACACCGGCTTTAACTTTGCTCGGGTCTTTCGGTTTGGCATTGGCACTCAGCCATGCGCGCGCTTCGGCGCGGAACTTGGCTTCTTCTGGGGTATCGTTAAAATCCATTTTAACTTTCCTTCCTCATCATCACTTCTTCAAATGCTAGCTGACACGAAATGTGCTGCATCAGGCCACGTTACTTTTTTCAAGCTCGGCCACGAGCCTGTCTTTCCACCGGCTGGCACTGCCCAAAGCGAGCGCCAATAATTTTGACCGGCGGTAATGGAATTGCGGATTGGCTTCCCATGTAAAGCCGATGCCGCCATGCACTTGGATACATTCCTGCGCCGCAAAGCGATAGGCTTCGGTTGCTGAAATGCGCGCTGAGGCTGCGGCCAATTCAAGCTCGGCCCCGTCCTCTGATAAAATCATCGCGCCGTAATAAGCATTGGATTTGGCCAATTCCAGCTTCACATACATATCGGCCAAACGGTGTTTAATCGCCTGATAAGAGCCGATTTGGCGGCCAAATGCGTAGCGGTCGAGGGCATATTCCTTGGCCATTTCCAAAGCCGCTTCCGCGCCACCAACTTGCTCAAACGCCATCAGCACGGCGGCACCGGCCTCAACGCGTTTCAGCATCGCCCAGCCATCGCCTTCATCACCGATGAGGGTGGCGTCGGCATTGTCGAAATTAATTTCCGCATGGCCGCGTGTCGGGTCAATAGTATCAACCGCAGAGCGCGTAACGCACTCTTGATTAAGGTCAACCAGCACCAAAGATAAAGCCTGCTCGCCCGCGCCGCCCGTATTGACCAACACAACGGCAACCGATGCGGTTTCGCCATCCGGCACAGGCAATTTACGGCCGCTTAATTTGCCGCCCGCGAAACTTGCTTTAACCGTGCGCGGTGATGGCGCTTGTGTGCCCTCAGCACCGGCCAATGTGCCGATAATTTCGCCACTGGCGATTTGCGGCAACCAAGCCGATTTTTGCGCGTCCGATGCGCCCAATTTCAACGCCTCGGCAAACATGTAAATGGATGAGGAAAACGGCACCGGCGCCGCAGCGCGACCCAATTCCTCAGCAATCACGGCCAGCTCCAAAGCGCCCAGCCCCAGCCCGCCAAATTCCTCCGGAATGGCGGCACCGGCAAAGCCCAATTCGCACAAGCCGTTCCACACGCCATCATGATGGCTGTCATCGCTTTCCAGAATTGTCCGCACATCATCATAGCTGCACTTGTCTTCAAGAAACTTGCGCGCTTGATCCTTCAACATTTTCTGGTCGTCTGAAAAATCGAAATTCATTTTACTCTCCCAAATTCTTTGCAAAGGCTATTGGATTGCCTATTCGGGGTCAATCTTTGGCGCGCGCTTTTCAGCCCTCAGACAATCCGCGCAAATGCGCCATGCTGGCCTCAAAACAGGCCGCAACATGGGCGCGATGTTGCTCAATAACATGGCTTAAGCGGCTCATATCCGGCTCATTCAGCGCTTCCAGCAAAAGCCCGGCAATGGCGGCGGGCGGCGCGGTCTCATCATCTTCAAGGCAAAGGCTGGCAATTTGTCGCAAGCTCAAAAAGCACGCGGCGGCGGCTTGCAGCCCATCATGCGCGTCCCGCTCGAGACAATCGGCGCTTTTGAGCGCGCTTAAAATCTGCGGCAAGGGCTGCGGCACCAACAGCCCGTCATGCTGCGCGCCATGCGCCAATTGCAGGCTTTGCGCGATAAACTCAACATCGACCAAGCCGCCATCGCCGCGGCGAATGTCAAAGGGCCCGGCTTGCGGCTGATGGGTGCGGAGCCTCTGGCGCATATCCTCGGCATCTTGCGCCAGCTTGGCCATGTCACGCGGCGCGCTCAGAATATCGCCAATCGCCGCCTCTACTTTGTGCCGCAGCTTGTCGCCACCGGCCAAAACCCGCCCACGGGTCAGCGCCATATGTTCCCAATTCCATGCCTGATTTAATTGGTAATCGACAAAGCTGGTAAATTTCGTGACCAGAGGTCCGGCATTGCCTGACGGGCGCAGCCTTGTATCGACCTCATAAAGCTCGCCCTCAGCCGACGGGGCGCTGAGGCCGCTCGTCAAACGTCGCGCCGCACGGGCAAACCAGCGATCGGCATCAAGCGGTTTATCGCCATCGGATAGCGCGCTGAAATCGGGGCAATCGCATATTAAAATCAAGTCGAGGTCAGATTGCAGGGTCATCTCGCCACTGCCCAGCTTGCCCAAACCCAGCACCACCATATCGCCCTCGGGCAGGCGTCCATATTGGCGCTCAATATCGGCCATAGCCGCATCATAAATTGTGCCAATGGCGGTTTCGGCCAATCGGCTATAGGCGTCGCCATAGCTTATCGCCATGGTCGGGTCGGCCAATGTTTTGGTGCCGACACGAAATTGTGCCTCATGCACATAACGGCGCAAACCATCCATCGCCGCCTCAAACCCGTCAAAAGCGACGGGCAATTCTTGCGGCACATGGCCCGGCACCAGCGCATCAACCAGACCGGCATTGCCCGATAAAAGTGCGGCCAAGCGCGGCGCAGAATTAATGATATCAATCAGCAAATTCAGCACATGCGGGTTTGATTGAAACAGCGAGAAAATCTGCACACCGGCGGGCAGCGCGCTAAGGAATTGGTCAAAGCGAATAAAACCGTCATCGGGCGCGCGCGCTTCGGCCAGCTTATTCAATATGACGGGCTGCAAACGGGTGAGGATTTCCCGCGCCCGCGCGCTACGTGTCGCCGCCATGCGACCGGCATGCCAGCCACGAATAATGCCGGAAATATCTGCCGGACGGCGAAACCCCATATTGGAAAGCGTCTCCAAGGTTTCCGGGTCGTCCTCGCCGCCGGTGAAAACCAAATTACCCGCCTCGCCCGACAGGCTTTCGGCCTGCTCAAATAGCTGGCCATATTCCGCCGTCACGCCCGTTAAATGGCCGATAAAATCGGCGCTAAAGGCCGCCGCGCTATCATATCCGGCAAAGCAGGCAAATCCGGCAAAAGCCGCATCATCTTTCGGCAGGGTTTGGGTTTGCTCGTCCAAACGCATTTGCAGGCGATGCTCCATGCGCCGCAAATAATAATAAGAGGCGGTTAATTTCTCCGCCGTCGGATGGCTTATCCAATCCTTGGCGGCCAGCATGGCCAGCATCTCAACCGTGCGCTGGCCGCGCAAATCCGGGTCACGCCCACCGGCGATAAGCTGCTGGGTCTGCACAAAAAACTCAATTTCGCGAATGCCGCCACGCCCCAATTTGAGATTATGACCTTGCGCGACAATTTCCGCATGACCGCGCACGGCATGCATTTGCCGCTTCATGGAATGCACATCCTCAATCGCCGCAAAGTCGAAGTAACGCCGCCAAATATAGGGCTGCAAATCATCGATAAATTTTTGTCCGGCCTTCAGGTCGCCGGCAATCGGGCGCGCCTTTATATAAACAGCGCGCTCCCAATTTTGCCCCATGCTTTCATAATAACCGAGCGCGGCATCGACCGAGATGGTGACGGGCGTCGCACCCGGGTCAGGCCGCAAGCGCAAATCAACACGAAAAACAAAGCCGTCCGCCGTGGGGTTTTGCAGCAATGCCGTTAAATCCTGCACCAGCTTAATATGAAATTTGCGCCGGTCTTGCCCCTCAGCCAGAGGCAGCGCATCGGGCGTATAATAAATGACAAAATCAATATCCGAGGAATAATTCAACTCCTCCCCGCCATGTTTGCCGAGTGCCAGCACCACCAAACCATCGCGCGAAAAAGCGGTGAGCCGCGCATCGGCCAAAGCGGCGCGCAATAAAAAATCAAGCCCACAGCGCACCGCCACATCGGCGAGACGGGTGAGATAGCGGGTCACGGTTTCGACATCCCACGCATCGGCCAAATCGGCCACAGCAATGGTCAGCGCGGCGCGATTGCGGGCATGACGCAAGAGAGCCATCGCCGCATCCTTGTCGCTGGCGGCGGCCATCTCATCGTCCAAACGCGTATATAGCGTGTCGAGATAATCCTCCGGCGCGCTGTCTTGCAACGCCAGCATGACCTCGGGATAGCGGCGCATCAGCCGCGCCAAAAACGGACTGCCCTCCACCAACCATGCAAAGAAGTTTTCATGCGCTTTTATGAGCGGCGTCAAAGCCTCTTGCGCGCGCGCATCTTGCAGCAATAAATCGGCATGCGGTGCATCGAGCGGTTGAAACGGCGGCAATTTGTCAAATAGAGATGCCATGAGCGGCCTCAGCTTTTTTGCGGCAGATGTAATTCTGCCTTCAGACCGGGGGCATTATCACGCAATACCAGAGCGCCGCCATGATGGGTGCAAATCGCCGCCGCCAGCGATAAGCCCAGACCGCTGCCGCCTTGCGCGCGGCTTTCATCCAATTGCACAAAGCGCGCCATGGCCTGCTCGCGTTGCGCCGGAGCAATGCCCGCGCCGCCATCGGCCAGTGACAAAATAACCGCATCATCGGCGCGCTGCGCGGAAAGCGTCACCGTGCTGCCTTTAATCGCGGCATGGGTCAGCGCATTTTCCAGCAAATTCACCAGCGCTTGCGCCAGCAAGTCAGCATCGCCCGAGAGGCTCAAGCCGTCAGCACAGCTTATGGCCAGATGCATGTCGCCATCCTCAAAAACCGGCGCGAATAATTCATGCACATCAGCCAGTAAAGCGACGACATCTACCGTCCCGGCGGTTAATTTAGTGACGCCGCTATCGAGGCGCGACAAGGCCAGCAGCGCGTTAAAACTTTTCAGCAGCCCATCAACATCCTCTAAAGCCGCCGCCATATCGGGTGTATCGGTTTCGGCCAATAATCCCTCAAGCCGCGCCCGCAAGCGCGTTAATGGCGCGCGCAAATCATGCGCCAGATTATCGCTGACTTGCCGCGTCGCGCCCATCAGCTTTTCAAGCTGCGCCAACATGGCGTTAATCTGCGTCTCCAAAGCCTGCCATTCGGCACCCTCGCGGCGCAGACTCAGGCGGGTCGATAAATCGCCATCCATGACCGGCTTCAGCGCCGCGCCAATCGCATCAATTTGCTGCAAGCCGCGCCGCGCCAAAAACGCGCCGCCGCCCAGCCCGACCAGCAACATGGCCAGCAATGCCAGCGCAAAGGCCTGACGAGACGCCGCCAGCAGATTTTCACCATCGGCGATATTATGCCCGACCAGCAGCACTAAATTTTTGTCCAATTGCAAACCCCGCGCCCGCACCGGCGCGCCCGCCTCGGCAAAGCGTAGCCAGCCATCAGCATCGGTTGTGTGCAGCGTCGGAAACGCCCGCAAATTACCGGCGATAAAATGGCCTAAACCATCCGACAAGCGCACATAGCTGGCGCGATAGCTGTCTTGACCGCCCAGCGCGTCCACAGCTTGCGCCAGCCCGCGCAGCCCGTCGCGTTGATGCAGAAACGATAAAGCCGCCGCCTCGCGCCAGATGAGATTGTCTTGCGCCAGACGGGTATTATTGGCCAATCGGCCATAAAGCAGCCCCAGCACCAGCGCCATGGCCAGCAATAAAAGCGTGGTGTAAATCAGCGCGGCGCGAAATCCGGCAAGGCGCAAAAGCGTTCTCATATATCGGCCTGTAAGACAAAGCCCCGGCCGCGCTTAGTGTGCAGCAGGGCCGGGTCAAAGCCCTTATCAAGTTTAGCGCGCAGGCGCGAAATATGCACATCGACCACATTGGTTTGGGTGTCGAGACCGTAATGCCAAACATTTTGCAGCAGCATGTCGCGGGTCACAATTTGCCCTTGATGGCTCAAGAGATAAGCCAGCAGGTCAAACTCGCGCTTGTTTAAATCAAGTTTTATGTCGCCGCGAAAGGCCGTGCGCGCCAATAAATCGAGCCGCAAATCGGCAAGCTGCATTTGCGTCACTTGCCCCGCCTCATTGCGCCGCGCCAGCGCCGTCACGCGGGCGTGCAATTCGGCAAAAGCATAAGGCTTGGTCAAATAATCATCACCGCCCGCCGCAAATCCGGCAAGCCGGTCATCGACCTCGCCCAAAGCAGACAGAAACAAAACCGGTGTCGTGTCCCCTTCATCGCGCAATGTTTCAACCAATTGCGTGCCGCTCATATGCGGCATCATGCGGTCAACCACCAGCACATCAAACGCGCCGCGCCGCGCCGCTTCGAGACCTGCCGCGCCGTCATTGGCATGCTCAATATCAGCACCGTCAGCGCGAAAGCGGTCGCACAATAAAGCCGCCGCTTTGCTGTCATCTTCGATTAATAAAAGGCGCAAGTTTTGTCCCATAGGCTGAGACTAGCTTTTATTGCGAAGGGGTTGAAGTGTTTTGACGCGCCGTTTGTCGAACCAATCGCCATGCCAAAAACCCGCCGCAAAGTAAAATGACCAGCGGCATGGCCCAGAGCACCATTGTGTGCGGCGCAAGGCGCGGGCGGAATAAGGCAAACTCGCCATAGCGTGTGACCACGGCGGCGCGAATATCTGCGTCACTGTCACCGGCTTGCAAGCGCGCGCGCACAAATAGGCGCAAATCTTTGGCCAAGGGCGCGTCGCTATCATCAATGGATTGGTTTTGGCACACCATGCAGCGCAATTCTTGGCTCAGCGCACGGGCGCGGCTTTCCAATATCGGGTCGGCCAATGCCTCGCCCGGGTCAAGCGCTTGCGCCGGAGCCAGCATCAGCAAAATCATCAGCATCACCCGCATCACGCCCTCTTTAATCTTGTGACCAGAGCAAAGCTGCCGCCCAAGGCCATCAGCAATGCGCCCAGCCAAATAAAGGCGACATAAGGGTGATACCAAACGCGCAAGACGCGCTTATCGCCGCTTGTCTCGCCGACCACGGCATAAAGATGACCGGTCAGATCTGTGGTGATGGCGGCCTCGGTTGTTTGCGCGCGCTCGGCTTCATAAAAACGACGCTCGGGAAAAATATGCCTTTCCTCATGCGGGCCACTCAAATAAGTCAGTCGCGCTTGCTCGGCGCGATAATTCGGCCCGTTAATCTCCCGCAGCCCGTCATAGCGCAGGGTGATACCGGCAATGTTAATTTGCTGATTTGGCGCGGCGGCGACAACCACTTCCTCGCGCCATTGGGTGGCCGCCAAAATGCCCAAAAGCATAACCGCCAATCCGGCATGCGCCAGCGGGGCGGAAAACGCATTTGCGGGCAATGTCCAAAATTGCACCAAGCGGCTGCGATAGGGCGCGAGACGCTGCGCCAAATCCAACCCCGCGCCAAACAGCAACCACAGGGCCGCCGCAAAGAGCGCAATAATCATGAAAGAGGTGCTGCCGCTGGCCACGCCGCGCGTCAACA
>JAQWZC010000059.1 GCA_029253645.1 Alphaproteobacteria bacterium
CCATATTGTCTTGCGCATTGGCCGTATTGACAACCAATGAGGTTAGGCCAAGGACCAGCAAGGAAAGAACCGCCATGGCCCATGGACGCAGGGGCATATAACGGCGGAATGTGTAAGAATAACGGCGATGCATTGATCTCCTCCTTTTTCTTCTTCTTCGACATCTAAACTATATGATGCCGGTTAATTTTTGGTTAACAATGCCGGAATAATTGCCTAATGGCAGACGCAACATGGGCAAGCCGGACAGCACCCCCGCAATTCTATTACATTTTGACAACTCATTTCGAGACAAGGCATTTCGACCTCCTGTTTTTCTTCTTAGGCCTAAGTAATGATTTGCCGATTTGCCCTATCAAGGGAAGCGCTTTATCGATGATTTGGGGATAGCTTTTAACCCGACCCGACAGCCAGCTGCCCGACCGCATAAAATAAAATAAAATAAACATGGCGACATGCGCCGCTGCCAGCAAAACCAAAATTTGCATAAAATATGCCTCCTTTTCATTCGCCCATGCTGCGCCTATCCGGTTAAAAAACGGTTAGGGTCGCCTCCCAAAAACTGCTACATGGTGGGGCATGGACGAGGCACACCACAAGGCTGTTCTCATTACCGGAGCCGGTAAACGCATTGGCCGCGCGCTGGCTGAAGCGCTGGCGGCTGATGGGTGGGCCATTGCGGCGCATTATGCCGGTTCACAATCCGAAGCTGAGGCACTGGTTGCCGATATTGCAGGTAAAGGTGGCAAGGCCGTGGCTTTGCAGGCCGATTTGTGCGATGTCGCCGCCGTGCAGGGATTGGTGGCCGATGCCGCCGCCGCGCTTGGCCCGCTAACGGCGCTTATCAATAATGCCTCAACATTTGAGCGCGACACGGCACACACGCTGACAGTGGAAAGCTGGGACACCCATATCAATGCCAATTTGCGCGCGCCCGCTTTGCTGATGCGCGATTTTGCCAATCAGCCCGAACTTAAAGACGGCACAATCACTGACGCCAGTATCATTAATATCACCGACCAGCGCGTCGATAGGCTGACGCCTGATTTCACCAGCTATACGGTTTCGAAAACCGGCCTCGCCACGCTAACCGAGACTTTCGCCCAGGCCCTCGCGCCGCAGCATATTCGCGTCAATGCGATTGCGCCCGGCCCGACCCTGCCCAATCCGCGGCAAGCGCAGGCCGAGTTTGACAAGCAAGCGCGGCTTGTGCCTTTGGGGCATGGCGCGACACCCGATGATATTGTCGCCGCCGCGCGCTATATTTTGGCCGCCCGCGCCATGACCGGGCAAACCATTATGCAAGATGGCGGCCAGCATTTGGCCTGGCAAACCCCCGATGTGGTCGAGGTAAAAGAGTAATGAACCAGCAATCCCCCAATCATCGCCCTGATTTCGCCAATGCGACGCGCGGCCTGCGCCATGTCTTTGTCAATCGTTTGGCGGTGCAAGCCAGCATCGGCATTCACCCGCATGAGCGCGACGCCAAGCAAACCATTTGGCTGACCATTGATGCCGGTGTGATTGAAGAGGCCTCGCTTGCGCCCGAAAGCCCGGACAGCCCGGAAACGATTGCCGATGTTGTGTGCTACGAGGATATTTGCAAAACCGTCAGCGCCCTCGCCACGCAAGAGCATATTGATTTGGTCGAAACGCTGGCTGAACGGATCGCCGACCGGCTGATGCAAGACACGCGCATCATGCAAATTCGCGTGCAAATTGAGAAGCCTGAGGCGATTGCCGAGGCGGCATCTGTCGGAATTGCCATTTCTCGGCTGCACGGCTGATTTAGCGGGTCGGAATATCCCGCTTTTCAGCCCTTTTTTAACGCTTTGCCGCGGTAAAACCCGCGACAAGATATTGAATACATTATGCAAATCGTATCAGGCGAGTAATACACACGCGCCTGCACAAAATTTTCAATCTTGTAAAGCCCAAAAATCCGCGCAAAAAAATATTTTTTTGACCCGCTTGATTTTGTTTTTATCCATAAGTTCAATAGCTTAACATTATTGCCTATTTTTTAGGCAATGAGTTTGGAGGCCATATAAATCAATAGCTTGACGCCCAATCGTCAATTTTCTTCACATGTTTATCCACAGGAGCGGTGAATTAAATTGAAGCCAGAAATTCACCCAAATTCAGACAAATTCGTTAAACTGGCGGAACATAATGAACGGAAAATGAAATACGTGAAAGACAGCCCGACAGAAGCGCCTTCAGACGCCACCGATGAGCCGGTTGAGAAAACCGGTCGCGCCCTGATTGAAGCCAAAGTGGCGACCCTGCCCAACGCGCCGGGCGTCTATCGCATGCTCGATGCTGAGGGCAATGCGCTTTATGTCGGCAAGGCCAAAAACCTGAAAGCGCGGGTGCGGTCTTATGCGCGCCCGACCGGCCATAATAATCGCATTGCGCGGATGATTGATGCGACCCGCGATATGGAATTTATTCGCACCGAAACCGAAACCGACGCGCTGCTGCTGGAAGCCAATCTGATTAAGAAGATGAAGCCGCGCTATAATGTGCTGCTGCGCGACGATAAAAGTTTCCCCTATATTTTGCTGGCAGAAGACCATGAGGTTGCCCAGCTTTACAAACATCGCGGCGCGCGCAAACGCCCGGGCGCTTATTTCGGCCCCTTCGCCTCAGCCGGTGCGGTCAATCGCTCGCTCAATACATTGCAGCGCGCCTTTTTGCTGCGCTCATGTTCCGACAGCGTGTATGAAAGCCGCTCGCGGCCCTGCCTGCTCTATCAAATCAAAAGATGCAGCGCGCCGTGCACGGGTGAAATCGCCCGCGATGATTATCAAGAACTGGTTGAGGAAGCGCGTGATTTCCTCAGCGGCAAAAGCCGCCAAGTGCAAGAAGCCCTTTTGGAAAAAATGCAAGCGGCCAGCGAGGCGATGGATTTTGAAGCCGCCGCCGCCGCCCGCGACCGTATTCGCGCCCTCACCTATGTGCAGCAAGATAGCGGCATTAATCCGGGCGATATTACCGAGGCCGATGTCATTGCCATTGAAAAACAAGGCGGGCAATCTTGCGTGCAAGTTTTCTTTTTTCGGGCCGGACAAAATCTCGGCAATAAGGCGTATTTTCCGCGTCATGAGCGCGACCAAGCCGAGCCGGAGATTCTCGAAGCCTTTATCGGCCAGTTTTATGAAAGCCGACCCGTGCCGCGCGAGATTTTTGTCAATCATCGACTGGCCGGTGCGGCGCTTATCGGCGAGGCACTGAGCACACGCATGGGGCATAATGTGAAGCTGCATAAACCGCAGCGCGGCGATAAAATGGGGCTGATGCGCCATGCCGAACAAAACGCCAAAGAGGCATTGGCGCGCCATGTGTCGGAAAGCGCAAGCCAGCGCAAATTATTGCGCGGCGTGGCCGAAGCCTTTGGTCTCGAGAGCGCGCCGGAGCGGATTGAAGTCTTCGATAATTCGCATTTGCAAGGCACCAATCAGCTTGGCGGTATGATTGTCGCCGGCCCTGATGGCTTTATGAAAAATCAATATCGCAAATTTAACATTAAAGATGAAACCACCCAGCCCGGCGATGATTACGCCATGATGCGCGAGGTCTTTACCCGCCGCTATGGTCGCTTGGCGCGGGAGGAAAATCGCAGCAGCACCTCCTGGCCTGATTTGGTCCTGGTCGATGGCGGGCGCGGGCAATTAAACATTGTGCGCGAGGTGATGGCCGAATTGGGACTGGAGGATGTGCCGCTGGTCGGCATTGCCAAAGGCCCCGATCGCGATGCCGGACGCGAACGCTTTTTCATGCATGGGCGCGCCGATTTCATGATGCCGCATAATTCGCCCGTGCTTTATTATCTGCAACGTCTGCGCGATGAGGCGCACCGTTTTGCCATTGGCAGCCATCGCGCGCGCCGCAGTGCCGATATTCGCAAAAACCCGCTCGACCGGATTAATGGCATTGGCGCATCGCGCAAGCGCGCCCTGCTTCACCATTTCGGCTCGGGCCGCGCCATTGGCCGCGCCGCATTATCGGAGTTGGAAAAAGTTGAAGGAATTAGTGCAAAAATAGCGCAACGCATATACAACCATTTCAACAGCAATGACGAGTGAAGGCCATAATGCAACATTTGCCCAATATATTGACGATTTTGCGTATCCTCTTCATCCCGGGAATTTACCTGGCCTTTTTCGTGCCCGGCGTGACCGGCGATGCTTTGGCGCTTTTGCTTTTCTCGATTGCCGGTTTTACCGATTTCTTTGATGGCTGGCTGGCGCGCAAATATGAAGTGCAATCCGGCTTTGGCCGCATGCTCGACCCGATTGCCGATAAGCTGATGGTCGCCACCTGCCTGCTCTTGCTGGTCGGCTATGACATTATTGTCGATTTCCACATCATCGCCGCGCTGATTATTCTGTGCCGCGAAATTCTGGTCTCGGGCTTGCGCGAATATTTGATGGAGCTTCGCGTCGCCCTGCCGGTCTCGACGCTGGCGAAATATAAAACCGCTATTCAGATGATTGCCATTGGCTTTTTGCTGATTGATGAGACGGGGCGCCTGATTTTAACCCATGCGCCGGAAATCGGGCTTGGCCTTTTATGGCTGGCTGCCGGTCTGACGCTTATCACGGGTTATGATTATGTGCGCCAAGGTATGAAACACGCAAAATGGATGGATGACTGATGAGTGAGCGCGCGCCCCTGCCTTGTCCGGAAATGCAAGATATTCGCGAGCAGATTGATGCGCTGGATAAGCGTCTGGTCGCGCTGCTGGCCGATCGTCAAAAACTGATTGCGGCGGCTGGTAAAGTAAAGCCGACCCGCGACACGGTGCGCGATGAAGCGCGCATTGAAGAAGTCATTGCGCTGGTTTTGGCTGAAGCGAAAACCGCCGGACTGGCCAGCAACATTGCCGAGCCGGTGTGGCGGCAGCTTATCGAAAGTTCAATCGCTTACGAATATGGCGTGTTTGATAAACGCTAAAGCAAGATGGCCAAAACTAGAATTGTTTTTCCGGCACATCGACGGTCAAACCGTCCAGCGCATCTGACATTTTAATCTGGCAAGACAGGCGGCTATTATCCTTCACCTCAAAGGCGAAATCCAACATATCGCTTTCCATCTCAGTGCGCTCACCCGTGGCAGCTTGCCAGTCTTCGCGCACATAAATGTGGCAGGTCGCGCAAGCACATGCGCCGCCGCAATCAGCGTCGATACCATTAACTGAATTCTTAATGGCAACCTCCATCAAGGTCATGCCATCATTGCCTTCGCAAACTGTTTCTGAACCGTCTGAACCGACGAATGTCACCTTAGCCATAATTATCTCCCAAATTTTTCCAAGACTATACGGAAATTTGGCTTGAGGGCAAGCGTTGCGACGCGGCATAATGACATATCATTCACCCCTAAGGGACATTATGAGCATAAGCCGAAAACTGACCATTCGGGCCGAAAGCTGGCCATTAAAGCAACGCTTTTCGATTGCCCGCGGCAGCAAAATCAGCGCCGATGTTTTGGCGGTGGAATTGAAATGCGGCGATGCGGTCGGGCGTGGCGAAGCCGTGCCCTATCGGCGTTATGGCGAAAGCATGGAAACCGTCACCGCCGCCGTGGAAAGCATTCAAACCGCCTTGGAGGCGGGCTTGAGTCGCACCGAGCTGCTTGATGCGCTGCTGCCCGGCGCGGCGCGCAATGCGATTGATTGCGCCTTATGGGATTTGGAAGCCAAGCAGCACAAGACCAGCGCCGCGGCCTTGTCGGGCATTCAGCCCAAGCCGATACAAACCGCCTTTACGGTGGTGATAGATGATGCCGATAAAATGGCCGCACAGGCGACCAAAGCGCAGGCCTATCCGCTGTTGAAAATCAAATTGGGCGGACGCGACGGCGTGATGGCCGATATTACCCGCCTTGCCGCCATCGCCGAAGCGCGTCCCGATGCCCAGCTGATTGTTGACTGTAATGAGGGCTGGCAGATTGATGAGCTGGCGCGCTATGCCGAGCCATTGGGCCGCTATGGTGTGATTTTTTTCGAGCAACCCGTGCCGCAAGCGCAAGAGGCCGGGCTGGCCGATATTGACCTGCCCTTTTGCGCCGATGAAAGCGTGCATGATCGCGGCTCGCTAACCGCCCTGCCGCGCGCTTATGAATGGGTGAATTTAAAGCTCGATAAAACCGGCGGCCTGACCGAGGCGCTAGCCTGCGCCGCCGCCGCCAAGGCCGACAATCGCAAAATCATGGTCGGCTGCATGGTCGCCACCTCGCTCTCTATGGCGCCCGCCATGCTGTTGGCGCAACACGCCGATTTGATTGATTTGGACGGGCCGCTTTGGCTGGCTGAGGATTGCCCGCATGGCCTGCGCTATGACGGCGCAACCATTCACCCGCCCAGCGCCGCACTTTGGGGCTAGTCCTTTTATCGCGACACGGCTGCCGCCTATTTCTCGGCGCGAGCGCACCCCGGCTTGCAAGGTCACTTGACTCCCTCTTTCTTAGATGATAATGATTATTAGTTGCATAACTAAGGAAGACCGATATGACCCGCCTTCGCGGAACCAAAACTACCACTTTGCGGCATATGCGCCACGACCGAAGCGCGAAAATTGTGCCGCTGCCCCGTCCTCAGGCCACTGCGCCGGATGCCTCCCCAAAGCGGCGGCATGGCAAGGCCCGCATCTTGCCCTTCACCAAATCGCGCGCCGGTGGCTGACCGAGGCATTTTCTTATCGCCTTTATTTACACCTTTCTTTTTACCGGCGAAGCGCCATACCTTTTGACACTTACTGTGCCAAAATTTTTGATTACTTAATGAAAATTAGGTTACATTGCCGTTATGATTGATTGGCAAAACCCGACTTATTTTGACCTTCCCGATTTGCGCATGGCCGTTTTTGAAGCCGGCGAAAAGCGCGATGACATGCCTTCGCTGGTGCTGTGCCACGGCTGGCCCGAGCTGGCCTATAGCTGGCGCAAAGTTGCGCCGATATTGGCGGATGCCGGATTGCACGTCATTGTGCCGGAGCAGCGTGGCTTTGGCATGACCGGCAAGGCGCTGAATGATGCCGGTGATGCAAGCGGCGTCAACCTATACGATATGCAGCATCTGACCGATGATTTGGCCAATCTGCTCGATGCGATGGAGATTGAGAAAGCCATATTCACCGGCCATGATTGGGGCGGCTTTGTGATTTGGCAAATGCCGTTTTTTCAACCTGAGCGCACGGCCGGTCTGATTGGCGTGAATACGCCCTATATACCGCGCCTCAGCGATGACCCGATAAAACTGATGCGGGCCGGTTTCGGTGATGATTTTTATATTGTCAAATTTCAGGCATATGGCACCGCCGAGGAAGTTTTCGATGCCGATCCGGCGCGCATATTGCGCATGTTGTATCGCAAAAGTGCCAGCATTGATGCCAATAGCACGCCGCCGAACAATGCTTGGGAGCGCTTGGAATTTTTGAATATGCTGAAAGATGATGAAGACGCCTGGCCCGGTGTGCTTTTGCTTGATGAGGCTGATTTTCAATATTATGTCGATGGCTTCAAAGAAACGGGCTTTCGCGGCAGCATTAATTGGTATCGCAATTTTAGCCGCAATTGGCAGATGTCAGAAGACATGGAACAGAAAATCACGCTTCCGAGCCTGATGATTTGCGCCGCCGATGACCGCGTATTGCCGCCCAGCATGGCCGAAGGCATGCCCGCCTATATCGACGATTTGGAAACCCATATTATTGATGAATGTGGCCACTGGACGCAAAACGAACAGCCCGAGCAATTGGCCGCGCTGATGAAGGATTGGATATTGCGGCGCTATGGCTGAAAAACCGCCTCTTTGCCTGCCATTTAGCCTTAAGACTAATCCTTGAGAGATGGCCCGCAGCCTCTTATAGTCGCGCCAAAGTTGAAACCACGTTTTTGGGGAAATTATGAACCGTCCGGAAACCCGAATCGGCAATGCCGGTGCCCTGCCGATTGAGGCGATTAAAGGCGACGCGCCTTTGCGTATTTTGTTGCCCTCTTATCGCTCCGACCCGCATACTGGCGGTCAGGGCATTTATATGCGTCTGATTTCAAAAGCACTGGTCGATTTGGGCCATCATGTTGATGTCATTTCCGGCCCGCCCTATCCGATATTGGATGAGCGCGTCGGGCTGATTAAGCTGCCCTCGCTGGATATGTATGCGCGGGAAAACCCGATTGCCTGCCTCAATCGCGAGATATTGTCGAATAAAACCGACCTGTTTGAGTGGTGGAGCCATAATTGGGGCGGCTTTCCTGAGCCTTACACATTCGGCGTCCGCATGGCCGATTATATGCGCGATAAAATCGACCAATATGACATTATGCACGACAACCAGACGCTGTGTTACGGCATGTTGGATGTGCGCGATATGGGCCTGCCGGTTGTCGGCACCATTCACCATCCGATTACGATGGATAAGCGTATTGATATTGCTCACGCCAAATGGCCGCATATCAAATTCCTGAAATGGCGCTGGTATAGCTTCCTGAATATGCAGATTAAAGTGGCGCGCCAGCTTGACCCGCTAATTGTCGTCTCGGACAGCACCAAGCGCGATGTCGAGAAAGATTTCGGCATTGCGGCGGCGCGTATGACGCGCATTCATCACGGCATTGACCATGAATTATTTACCCCGCAGCCGCATATCACCCGCAAAACCAATCGCCTGATGGTGACGGCCAGCGCCGATGTGCCGCTCAAAGGGCTGATTTATCTCATTCGCGCCTATCACAGCCTGCTGGCCACGCATCCTGATTTGGAATTGCTGGTAGTCGGTCGCCTGCGCGAAGGCCAGACCATGCAAGAGCTTGACCGCTTGGGTATTCGCGACCGCGTTAAATTCGTCTCCGGCCTGACCGGCGAGGATATTCGCGACCTCTATGCCGAGGCGACCATTGCCGTCTCGCCATCGGTTTATGAAGGCTTCGGCTTTCCCGCCGGTGAGGCGCTGTCTTGCGGCGTGCCTTTAGTGTCAACCGATGGCGGCTCGCTGCCGGAAGTGGTGGGCGATGCCGGTATTGTGGTGCCCCATGCCAACCCGCCCGCTTTGGCCGAAGCCATTGACACCCTGCTGAAAGAGCCGGCGCAGCGCGAAAAAATGTCAGTGAAAGCCCGCCAGCATATTCTCGACAGCTTTAAATGGGAACGTTGCGCCCGCGATGTTGTCGCGCTGTATCGCCGGACCCTGGCCGCTCATCACGGAATTTCGCTGTAAGACATGCAAACCATCAATCTCGACAGACTGGATTTACAAGACGGACACGCGCTGCTCGATTTGGGCTGCGGGCATGGCCGCCATACCCATGCCGCTTATTTTCACAAACGCTGCCAAGCGGTCGGCCTCGATCTTGGCCTTGAGGATGTCAAAGTGACCCGCAACGGGTTTGACGCCAATCCCGATTTAGAGCCGCAAACCGGCGCGGCGCGGCGTTATGATTTAATGGTTGGCGACGCGCTTAATCTGCCCTTTGCCGACAATCATTTCGACCGGCTGATATGTTCAGAAGTGCTGGAGCATATCCCCGATTATCAAGGCGCGCTGACTGAGATTTGGCGGGTGGTCAAACCGGGCGGCAAGATTGGAATTTCCGTGCCACATCGCTGGCCGGAACAAATTTGCTGGCTGTTCTCGGAAGAATATCACAACACGCCGGGCGGCCATGTGCGGATTTTCCGCAGCCGCGATTTGCGCACCGATTTTGAGACGCTTGGCTTTAACTTTACCGGCAAACATTTAAAACACGGCCTGCACAGCCCCTATTGGTGGTTGCGCTGCGTGGTGGGCGTGAATAATGACACCAATCTGCTGGTGCGCGGCTTCAAAACATTGCTGGAAATCGAAATTTTGAAAAACCCGCTTCCGCTGCGCGCGCTGTCGGCATTGGCTGACCCGCTTATGGGCAAAAGCGTCGTGCTGTATTTCACCAAACCCGAAGCCGCCAAATGAGCATTTTGACCGACGGCACATTTCACGGCGCGCGCGATGTCATCCTCGCTTTGCAAAACCCTGACGGCTCCATTCCGTGGTTTAAAAACGGCGTCATTGACCCGTGGAACCATTTGGAAGCGGCGATGGGGCTGAACCTTATCGGCCAGCGCGCCGCAGCCGAACACGCCATTGCTTTTTTACGCGACACGCAAGCCGCCGACGGCTCGTGGTGGGGGAAATTGGGCAGCGCCGTGCCGGTTGATGCCGAGCTGCATCAATTTACCATGCAGGGTGTGGAGGATGGCCATAAGATACGCGACACGAATTTCATCGCCTATATCGCCACCGCCATTTGGCACCACTATATGCTGCATGATGATAAGGATTATGCCGCCGCCAATTGGCCGATGGTCAAGGCAGCGATTGATTTTGTCGTCGCGCTGCAATCGCCGCATGGCGATATTCGTTGGACGGCGCGCGACCCGGGCACGCCCGAAGATGACGCGCTGGTGACCGGCAATAGCTCCATTCATAAAAGCCTGCTATGCGCCGAGAAACTGGCCCATGCCCTCGGCCATGACGCAGCCGCATGGGCGGCGGCGCTGCAAAAACTGGGCGATGCGCTGGCTCATAAGCCGGAGCGTTTTGACCGCACTTGGGAGCCGAAGACGGGCTATTCCATGGATTGGTATTATCCGGTTTTATCGGGTGCGTTATCGCATGAGCAAGCCGAGGCGCGGCTGGCTGCGCGTTGGGATGATTTCGTGATTGACGGTTTTGGCTGTCGCTGTGTGGTCGATGAGCCATGGGTGACCGTGGCCGAAACGGCGGAGCTTATCATGGCGCTGGTGGCGCATGGGCAGCACGAAAAAGCCGCCGAGATGCTGGGCTGGCTGGCGCAATTCCGTGATGAGAACGGCGCGTATTGGATGGGCATGCAGGTTGAGCAAAAAGCCTTTTGGCCGGTTGAGCGTCCGGCCTGGACAGCGGGCGCGGTTATTTTGGCGCATGACGCGGTGCTGCGCCTCACCCCCGCGCATCATGTGCTGACGGGCGGTTAGACGACTTCCACCACAACGCCCAGCGGGCTGGGGTCATCCCAATCCGCTTCTGCCACAAGATTTATATTGCTCCTGACGAAGTCGCTTTGGTCAAGCTGCGAGACATTTCGCAAAATGCCGAAAAACGGCCCGCCCTTCGATGTACTGAGATGAATATGGTCACCCTTTTGTTGCCAGAGCACATCGCCATCATGGCGCAGCATCCGCAACTTATCTTCGCCAAAGGTGAAATCGGTCACCACATTTGTCGAGACATCGCCATTTGACGCCATGATGAAAATATCTTTGCCGCTGCCGCCGGTTAACCAATCATGGCCTTTTTGACCATTCAGCCTGTCGTCACCTGCCCCGCCAAAAAGCTCATCATTGCCGCTACCGCCGCGCAGAACATCATTTCCCTCCGCGCCATTCAGCTCGTCATTATCGCGCATGCCAATGAGGACATTATCGCCCGCGCCGCCAAACATTCTGTCATTTCCGTGCCCGCCAATCAGCTTAACATCACCGTCCGCAGCAACCAGAAAATCATGGCCCGCACCACCATCAAGAATGTTTTTATCGCCGTCAAAATCTTCGACGAAATCATCGCCCTGGCCGCCATAAAGCTCATCATAGCCGACGCCGCCATAAATCTCGTCATGCCCTTAGCCACCATTTATGTCATTTGTGCCGCCAAGGTCCCAATCATCTCGGTCAATAAAGCCGACGAGATAATCATTGCCGGCACCGCCAAAAATACGATTATCGCCCGCGCCGCCATATAGATAATCTTCGCCCGCGCCGCCAATCATGTGGTCATCGCCGCCATAGCCGTAGAAAATATTCGTGCCATTGCCGCCAATCAAATAATCAGCGCCATCGCTGCCGAAAATTCTCATGCCGTCTGCCGTGGTGAAATAATCATATTCATCAGCCGCGCTTTCAATGCCATTGCCATCAATATCGCGCCAGACTTTCTGATATTTATAGTTTCGGCCCGTGCCCTGCTGCCATGTGCCGTCAGCATCTTGCCGCCACCGCAGCCCATCTTTACCGTCAAAAGAAACGCCCGTCGTCACCTTCACGAATTCCAGTTCAATCCAAGTGAAGCCGCGCCCACCAGTCAAAATATTATTGCCCTCGCACGCCACCAAAGTGTGCTCGTCATCGTCACCCGTTAAATGAGTCCATTGGCTGACATTTGTCATCGTCACACCCCTTCTCTTTATTGTTTCGGCGATAAAATGAGGGCACGCAGGCTAGAGGTTTTAGTCAAGGGCGGCGAAGCGTTCAAACTTTGGCGGCTAAACCCGCCGCAACAGACGCAGTGATTTAACCGCGTCTTCTTCCTCAAACAGGCCGCTATGCAGGGCCAGCTTATAAATTTCATGCGGGGGGCGACCGCCATCGGCCGGATTGGGGAATACATCGTGAATGGCCAGCAAACCGCCTTGCATCACCCGCGTGCCCCAATTGCGATAATCGGCCAAAGCGGCAGGCATGGAATGGCCGCCATCGATAAACACAAAAGCCGGTGCCGCCATCGGCAAGCGCGCCACCATATGCGACGGGCTGAGCGCGGGAATGACCGTATCCTCCAACGCGGCGCGGCGGATATTGGCACGAAACTGCAAGAGCGATGACATGCCGCCCTCGCCATCATCCAAATCAGGGTCGAAATATTCCTGGCCCGGCTGGTTTTCCTCCGAGCCGCGATGATGGTCAATCGCCAGCAAAATGCCGCCCACCTTTTGGCAAGCCGCGCCGAGAATAATCGTCGATTTGCCGCAATAAGAACCGATTTCAACGCAGAGGCCTTGTGGCGACATCTCAGTCGCCGCCGCATAAAGCGCCGCGCCCTCAAGCGGGTCGAGAAAACCTTTTACTCTGTCCAACTCAATCGGTAGCTGCATTAACGCCCGACCTTGCGCTTCAGGGCTGAGGAACCGAAATCGCTCGGCTCTATATCAAAATCCAAATCGGCCGGCCCGTGGTCGAGCTTGATATGGTCAACATTATAGCGTCCCGAGGCGACATCATAAATCGCATCAAACTCAATGATGCAGGCCGGTGCCTCATAGTAATTTTTGGTGAATGTGTGATGCACACGCTCAAGCTCATTATCGGCATTGTAAATATCCGACATCAGGAAAATCCAGCTATCCTCATCGACATAAAAGACGCGCCGCGCTTGCACCATATTAAATTCGGGCTTTTGCGTCGCCTCCAAAACCCAGACGCGATGCTCTTCATGGCGCACATAATCGGGGTTGAGATGATTGGGCGTCAGCAAACCCGCGCGCGGCGTGGTGGTGGCCGCCGCCTTATAGGCATTATACGGCACAATCATCCGCTTTTTACCCAAGAGCTTCCACTCATATCGGTCGGGCGCGCCGCTAAACACAAACATATTATGGTTTTGACGCAAGCCATCGCCGGTGGACATTGGCCCATCATAGGTCACCGCATTGGGCGGGGCGCGCCGGATTTTGCGCGTATTCGGGTCAAACATCACGCCATTGCGCGGCTTTTGTAGCTGGTCAATCGTATTGGTCATGGAAAAGCCCGAGCCGTTAAACCGCGCCGGTGCTTTCCAAATGCCCAGCCAATGAAACTGGTCATTCTCATGTTTGGGGTTCGGCCCTTGCGGGTCGGCGTAGAAATTATAGCGCCAATCCTCGCGGATGATTTTGGTGCGGCTGCCATTGGGATACACATTCGCGCCGCTGGTCACCGCATGAAAGCGATGGCCGTGCCAATAGAAATTATGGTTCCAGTAAACCTCAAGCGCATTTTTCGGTATCGGAAACGGTACACCAATGCGCGCACCGGCCACCTTATTGCCGTTTTCGGTCAGCTTGGCGCGGGTGACGTTTTTCTTGGTCTCGTCATAAACAAATTGCGGCAAAGCACATGCGCGCCGCGTCGGATAGACGTCAATGCGATAGGTTTCGGGGTGGCGCGCCAGCATGGCGTTTTGGCCCGCACTCAAACGCGCCGCATATTGCGCCTTGTTTTGCGCCGTAATGGTGTAAAGCAGCGTGTCGGCAGCGAAAGGGTCAATATGGTCTTGCCCGCGCACATAGCCCGCCGGTGGTGTGGTGATGCCGCCCGTATAAGCTGGAATAACCCCATCCGCCGAGGCCGCCGGATTGGCACCATTGGCGGTCAGCTTAGTGCCCAATAAATTCGGATCAGCAGCCTGTGCGGATGTCAGGCCCAGCAAAATTACTAGCGCATTTGTTACTTTATTCATGGTTAACTCCCGTTTTGACGAAATCCTATCGAAAAGAAAGTGAGAGACCAAGATGTTTTTGCCGCTCAAAAATACTGACGCGGCGCGTCAAAGTCAGGTTTTATTGCGCTGCGTTTCCAATTCCGCGATGACTTTTTTATGTTCGTTTTCATCAAAATTGAAAGTTGAGAACAAAATCGCGCCGATAATATAGGCCACAAACGGCACGCCCGCATAAAGCCCCTTAAAGGTCCACACCACTGTCGCGCTTTGCTCGACATTTGGCA
>JAQWZC010000067.1 GCA_029253645.1 Alphaproteobacteria bacterium
CGGCATAAGATAAGGCGCGGCGCATGGTCAGCGCATTCATCACGGCGCGGTCGCCATCGGTAAAGGCCACGGCACCGGCTTCGCTCAGCAAGCCGAACTCGGTCATGCTTTGCCCGTCGCAGCCCTTGGTTAAAGCGGCCATTGGGTGAACGCGCACAATCGCCGTGTCGCGGGCGCGGCGCGAGATGAAATCGACAAGGGCCGCATCGTCAATCACCGGATTGGTGTTCGGCATGGTTATCATGGTGGTCACGCCACCGGCGGCGGCGGCTTGCGAGGCGGTGGCCAGCGTTTCCCTGTGTTCTTCGCCCGGCTCTCCGGTGAAGACTTGCATATCGACAAGGCCGGGCAAAACGGCCATGCCTTTGCAGTCATGGGTTTTAACGCCGCTGGGGGCTTTGGCGTTTTTGCCGAGCGCGAAAATCTTGCCATTCTCGACAATCAGATTGCCCATCTCGTCCAGCCCGTTGGTAGGGTCAATCAGGCGGGCATTGGTGAAGGCGCAATTCATGTCGCTTCTCCCATCTCATTCGGCAGATTGGCGGCCAGTGCCTCCAGCACCGCCATTCGCACGGCGACGCCCATCTCAACTTGGTCACGAATGAGACTGCGCTCAGGGTCATCAGCCACCGCGCTGTCAATTTCCACGCCGCGATTCATCGGGCCGGGATGCATCACCAAAGCCTCGGGCTTGGCATAGGCCAGCTTTTCGCGGTCGAGGCCGTAAAGCCGATAATATTCGCGCACGGAAGGAATAAGCGCGCCCTCCATACGTTCATTTTGTATCCGCAGCATCATCACAATATCGCAGCCCTCAAGCCCTTCGCGCATATTGGTAAACACGCGCGCGCCCAGCTTTTCTGCGCCGACCGGCAGCAGAGTTTGCGGGCCGATGAGATGCACTTGCGCGCCCATAGCATTGAGCAGCAGCAGATTGGAACGCGCCACGCGGCTATGGGTAATGTCGCCACAAATCGCCACGCGCAGACCTTGCAGCTTGCCGAGGCGGCGGCGAATACTCAGCGCATCAAGCAGCGCTTGCGTCGGGTGTTCATGCGCGCCATCACCGGCATTCAGCACGGCGCAGGACATTTTTTGCGCCAGCAAGGCCACCGCGCCGCTATCGCCGTGGCGCACCACCAGCAAATCGGGGTTCATGGCGTTCAGCGTCACGGCGGTATCAAGCAGCGTCTCGCCCTTATTCACGGCGGAGGTTTTGACCGCCATATTCATCACATCCGCGCCCAGTCGCTTACCGGCCAGTTCGAAAGAACTTTGTGTGCGGGTGGAGCTTTCAAAAAACAAATTGATTTGCGTGCGCCCGCGCAGCACGGAGGTCTTTTTGTCAATCTGGCGGTTCTGCTCGACATAATTGTCGGAGAGGTCCAGCAAATAGGTGATTTCGGAAACAGACAGGCCGTCGATCCCAAGCAGGTCGCGGTGGGCGAAGGCGCCCTTAATTTCTGTCGCTGTCATTAAAGCAAAATTATATACAGACGGGCGCGAGTCGGGGCAAGCGATTATTGCCTAAAAGCGCAAGCGCAGGCTGAGCGTGCCGTAGGTCGCGACATTTGATTGCCGCAAATAAGGCCGCGCATCGCGCCAGGGCAGGCCCGTGCCACAATGAAAAGAGCGGCGGAAGCCGTCATGACACGGCGTCTCGGTCACATCACCGCCAATTTTCAAGGCGTCTTGCACATGAAGGCCGATAATCAAACGGTTGGTGGCGCGCCATAAGGCCGACATCCCCGCACCGCCATAGGGGCGCGAGGGCGGTTAGAACAGATTGTGAGTGAGGCATGGTTCCGTCTTTTTTTAATATTGATAACGCATCAATAACACAAAAAGGCGGTGATTAAAACTATACCCCGTAATAAGCGTCTATCGCGCCTTGCAGGATAAAAGCGGCGGCCATTTTGTCGATAACCTCGGCGCGTTTGGCG
>JAQWZC010000079.1 GCA_029253645.1 Alphaproteobacteria bacterium
CTTGCTGGCTTTGGAACGCAGCCAGCGCGGCGATGGCGCGCATTATCAACGCCAAGGCCGCCGCCGCACCCTACCCGATTTTCGTACCTCGCAGCGTATGCTCTATGCGATGAGCGGCTTTTGCCTCATTCCCATCGCGCTGGGCTTTGCCCTGCCCGTCGCGCTGCTTTTGGCGCATTTGCCCGATGCAAGCTGGCCCGCTGGCCTCACCCGCGCCACGCTGCACTCGGTCGCGCTGGCCGGTGCCGCCGCCATTCTCGCCGCCGCGCTTGGGCTGACACTGGCTTTTGCCGCGCGCCACGGCTCGGCCACACGCCGCGCCATGACCCGCATCGCCGCTTTGGGTTATGCCGTGCCGGGCACGGTTTTGGCCTTGGGCATTATGACGGCGCTGGCCTTTTTAGCCGATGCGAGCTTTGGATTGATTGTCTTGAGCGGCAGCGCGAGCGC
Organism: Alphaproteobacteria bacterium; assembly: GCA_029253645.1. Taxonomy (GTDB): domain Bacteria; phylum Pseudomonadota; class Alphaproteobacteria; order RS24; family RS24; genus UBA8337. The sequence continues at coordinate 451 of JAQWZC010000079.1, forward strand.
CCTCATCATCGCCTATGTGGTGCGCTTTTTATCGCTCTCCTTCGGCACTTTGGAGGCTGGTTATACGCAAATCGCGCCCGGGCTGGATATGGCAGCGCGCAGCCTTGGGGCTGATATGAACGCGACCTTACGGCGGGTGCATTTGCCGCTTTTGCGCGCCCCGCTGGTCACGGCGGGCCTGCTGGTTTTTGTCGATGTGATGAAAGAGCTTCCAGCGACGCTGATTTTGCGCCCGTTTGATTTCGAGACTTTGGCCACGGATGTTTACACTTACGCCTCGCTCGGCCAAATGGAGGACGCCGCCCTGCCCGCGCTGATTATCCTCGCGGTCGGGCTGGTGCCGGTCATATTGGGTATTGGCGTGATGGAGAAGCTGCGCCGCCGCTAGGCAAAAAGAGTCGCCGTTAGGCTGTTTCGTTGAATAATTCGCGCCCGATCAACATGCGCCGAATTTCTGACGTGCCTGCCCCGATTTCCGCCAGCTTGGCATCGCGTAAAAAACGCCCGACCGGATTATCATTCACATAGCCATTGCCGCCCATGAGCTGAATGGCATCCAGCGCGCATTGCGTGGCGTTTTCGGCTGCAAATAAAATCGCCGCCGCCGCATCCTTGCGGGTTGTCTCGCCGCGATCGCATGCCTGATTAACCGCGTAAACATAGGCGCGTGACGCCGACAGCTTGGTGTACATATCGGCCAGCTTGCCCTGCACCAGTTGAAATGTGCCGATGGATTGGCCGAATTGTTCGCGCTGATGCATATAGGGCAGCACCGTGTCGAGACAGGCCTGCATAATACCGACCGGCCAAGCGGCCAGCACGGCGCGCTCATAATCAAGCCCGCTCATCAGCACTTCGACACCCTGATTGAGCGGCCCCATCACATTTTCCTCGGGTACTTCGCAATTATCAAACACCAGCTCGCCGGTTTCCGACCCGCGATGGCCAAGCTTGTCGAGCTTTTGCGCGCAGGAAAAGCCTTTGAATTCTTTTTCAATGATAAAGGCCGTAATGCCGCGCGAATTGGCTTCCGGTTCGGTTTTGGCATAGACCACCAGCACATCCGCTGACGGGCCATTGGTAATCCAAAACTTGCCGCCATTTAGAATATATTTATCGCTTTTTTTCTCGGCCTTTAGGCGCATGGAAACGACATCAGAACCGGCTCCGGTTTCCGACATGGCCAGCGCTCCCAAATGTTCACCCGATACCAGCTTGGGCAAATAAGTCTGCTTTTGCGCCTCATTGCCCCAGCGGAAAATCTGGTTAATGCATAAATTACTATGCGCCCCAAAAGACAGGCCCACCGAGGCTGAGGCGCGGGAAATTTCTTCCACCGCAATGGCCTGCGCCGTATAGCCCATCTCCACGCCGCCATATTCTTCCGACACGGTCAGCCCGTGCAGACCCAGCGCGCCCAAGGGCTCCCAAAGGTCACGCGGAAAACTATCCGTGCGGTCAATCTCGTCGGCGCGCGGCATGATTTTATCATCGACAAAACTGCGCACGCTGGTGCGCATCATGTCGAGGTCTTCACCCAGATTAAAATCAAGCATTGGATAGCTATTGGACAGCATGAGCGCTTCCCTTCAAGAAATACAAAAAAAGGCCGACAAGTCACCCCATCGGCCTTTAAAGAAATTTATTCAGCAGCAACCGCGCCCATGACGGCTTTGGTTTCGAGGAAGTCCTCAAAGCCATGCTCGCCCCATTCGCGGCCATTGCCTGATTGCTTATAGCCTCCAAACGGCGCCATCGGGTCAGGGCCTGCACCGTTCAAATGCACATTACCGGTCCGCAATTGAGCGGCCACTTCAGCGGCGCGCTCAGTGCTACCGGCTTGCACATAGCCCGACAGGCCATAGACCGTGTCATTGGCAATCTCAATCGCTTCTTCTTCCGATTCATATTTCAAAATCGACAGAACCGGACCGAATACTTCTTCGCGCGCAATGGTCATATCATTGGTCACATTGGCGAAAATTGTCGGCTTCACATAATAACCGGCATTCAGGCCATCGGGTTTGCCCGGCCCACCGGTGACCAATTCCGTGCCCTCATCAATGGCTTGTTCAATCAGCGATTGAATTTTCTCAAATTGCATTTCGCTGACCACCGGACCAATGGTCGTGTCGCCTTCATTCGGGTCACCGACCTTAACTTGTTCGGCTGCCGCTTTGGCAATTTCCACCACTTCATCATGACGCGCCGCCGGCACCAACATACGGGTCGGAGCATTGCATGACTGGCCGGAATTCATAAAGCAGCTCTGCACACCGGCCGCTACGGCGGTGTTGAGATCGGCATCATCGAGAATGATATTGGCTGATTTGCCGCCCAATTCTTGCGCCACGCGTTTGACCGTATCGGCCGAGCTTTTGGCCACGGCCACACCGGCGCGGGTTGAGCCGGTAAAGGACATCATATCAATATCAGGATGCTGGGACATGGCTTCGCCAACATTCAGGCCATCGCCATTGACCAAATTAAAGACACCGGCAGGCACGCCTGCATCGTCCAAAATTTCAGCCCAAAGCGCGGCATTGAGCGGCGCGACTTCCGACGGCTTGAGCACCATAGTGCAGCCCGCCGCAATGGCCGGAGCCACTTTGCAAGCAATTTGGTTAATCGGCCAATTCCACGGCGTAATCAGACCGCACACGCCGACCGCTTCTTTACGGATAAGCGTTGTGCCATGCGCTTTTTCAAACTCATAATCAGCCAGAATGGCGCGGACTGTGCCCAAATGCGCCAGACCCATAGCCGCTTGCGCGGCTTTGGACAGCCACATGGGCGCGCCCATTTCAGCCGAAATGGTTTCAACAACCTCATCATAGCGGTTTTGATATGACGCCATAATGGCATCAAGCAAATCAAGACGCTCTTGCACGCTGGTGGTTGAAAAGCTCGGAAACGCCTTTTTGGCGGCGGCCACGGCCTTGTTCACATCCTCTGCGTTGCCCATCATAATCTGACCGATGACTTGTTCATTGGCCGGGTTAATGACATCGAATGGTTTTGGGTCAACCGGATCAACCCATTGACCGTCAACGTAGAATTTTAAGCAATTTTCCATTTATATATCTCCCTCGGAATCCTTGGCGTGATTGAAGCAAATTTTACCGCCTGCGTGCAATCGGAATCTTGTCACATGCTGCGCGATAAAAATCGGCTCAAATCATAAACATGGTTTTGCAGATGGCGCGCCAGATTTTTCGGCGGCAAATGCGCCTCCAGCGTGTCAAAATCCAGCGCATCGCCAATCGCCATATCGAGATTTGTGCCCATACGGCGGCGCACTTCATGGAATATCAACGCCACACGCATGGCATCGCTGACATGGCTGGCCATCTGAAAAAGCTGCGAATTTTGACCGCCAAAATAAACCGGCAAGACGGCGGCTTGGCTGCGCCGTACCAATTGGCCGACCAATGGAGCCCAAGGCGCTTCGGCGGCGTGGCGCGAAAATAGGCGCGGCGTGGTGGCAATACCGCCGGATGGAAAAACAATCACCGCCCCGCCCGCATCCAAATGCGCGCGCGCTTCTTGGCGCGATTGCAGATTGGTCGCCATGGCTTGCGGCGTCGGGTCAAAATCAACCGGCAGCACATGGTCGGTCATTTCGCGCGCCCGACACAAAACCCGATTAATGAGTATTTTGAAATCCGGGCGTTGTTGCGCCACCAGCCAGCAAATGGCAATGCCGTCCAACACGCCATAAGGGTGATTGGCAACCACCACAAGCGGGCCGGTTTGCGGCACATTTTCCGGCGCACCGGCATGAATTTTGACCTTTAAATCAAGTCGCTCTATCACCGCGTCCCAAAACTGCTCACGCGGCAGGTTTTCGCGTTGATAATCGAGATAGAGTTTCTTTAATAAGGGTTGCCCGCTCATGGTTTCAACCGCACGAATAGTCAGAATACGGCCCAAAGAATGGGCTTCCGACGCATAAGAAAACTCATCAATAAGCGCGTGTCTCACACCGCCCCTCCACAGTAACTGTGACCAAATTATAACAAACCGTCAGCCGTCGCCAGTCGTCGAGATAAATTTATTGTTTCGTGTTCACCGGATTTTCTAATTTGGGTTTGGCATTATCGGGTTGCGGCACTGGCCCGAAATCAACGGAGGAGCATCTTCTGAAGATTTGATGATGCCTCGCGTAAAGGTCAGTGTCGAAATCGGGAGGAACTCCCTGTTATGGTCCCTCGCTTTCCCCCTGATTTGCGCAAAAGCAGGACGTTTCGGCTTTTGTGCCGACCTTGCCGCCGCGATAGGGGGATTTAGCTGGCCTCTTTAACTCGCTAAAGCCTTTTGAATTTCATGCGCCAAGAGCCAAATGCGGTCGCGTCCCCAACCGGCATATAACTCCGTGCCGTTTTCATCAATCAGACGGAAGCTCGGCACACCCCATAAATCGGATTTCAGCATTTGCAGGCGATTATCCTCGGCCCAGCCTTCCCAATCCTTATTATCAATAATCGTGCTGGCGACCTCCCGATCGAGACCGGCGCGCGCGCATACTTGCTTCATGCCATTATCACTGCCCGTCTCAATGCCTTCAGCCCAAGCCATATCGACAAAGGCTTGCAGCAAAGCGCCGCCCTTGCCCTGCTCTTCGGCCCAGCTAAACAGCGAATAGACGCGGCGCACAGGCTCGCCCACCGGATCGGCGATTTTACCAAATGGCGCACCAATGCGATCGGCTTCGCGCTTGGTGTCGCGCAGAATATAGAAACGTTTTTTCGGCGGCACGGGCAGATTACGCATCACCATGGGCAACACCGGCCGCACATGCACATTCACCGGATAATGGTTCGGCAAGTCCAGCGTCTCCTTCATGGCGATGGCCGAATAGGGGCTGCGCGCAGAGGGGTAAAACTCAACGGTCAGCCTTTTGCCATTGCTCGGACTGCCCATAAATTCAGGGCGCGTTTGAAAGGCGGTGATTTGGCGACAGCCGCTTAAGCGCAAACCGGCCTCGGCCAAACGCTCTTCCAAATAGGGCAGACGGTCCAGCCCCCAATACCATTCGCCTTCAAAAAAGAATGTCGCGCCGAGATAATGGCCCAATTGCCCGCGCAATCTTGTGCCCTCGCGGAAGACGCGCTCGGTCTGGTCGTCCGACACCATCGCCGTGCGGTCCAGCTTATCCGTATCATCACTCCAAAACGCCTCACCGATTTCGGCGGCGGCTTTGGGTAAATTGCTTGAGGCCGCCAGAGAGCGGCGCGCCAATTTTAAACTGGCCTCGCTGGGCTGCTGGCCTGCATCGGTAAAACTCAAATTGTGAAAGGTCGCAATGAGCGCTGCATCGCGGCGGCTATGAGCCTGCAAGGCCAAACGCTCCGGCGCGGCATCATCTTCCGGCTCATTCACCAGCTTGACCTGCAAATCAATGTCATAGCGCGCCTGCAATTCGGTCAGCACTTGCGCGGTTAATTGGCTATAAGGGTCATCGGGCTGATGAAAATATAAAACCTCCGGGCGCTGTCCCGACAGCTTGCGCCGCAGCGCTTTCATAGAGCGGCTAAACGCCCGCATGCGCGGTGACAAAATAAGTGCGGAAACCACTTTGCTTGCAAGAATTGCCATGTTTTTTCTCCCTCACGCAGCAAAGTGGCGAGACAAATTGATTTTGTCAATCTCTTGAATGCGCTTTGAAACATGGCCAAGTGGGCTTGACCTTGGCGTGCTTCACGCCATGTTTCTTGCATGGCCATGCGAAAAAAATCTGACCTGCCGCACAAGGATTGCGCGACCTGCGGCCGCCCATTTTCTTGGCGCAAAAAATGGGCGCGGGATTGGGAAAATGTGCGCTATTGCTCCGAGCGCTGTCGGCGTTCCAAAGAGGCTTAAAACATGCCAGAAAAAATGACAGATAAACCGCTTATTCTCATTCTGGGCGACCAGCTTTCGCCGCATTTATCGAGCCTCGCCGCTGCGCCCGATGCGCCCGTGCTGATGGCAGAATTGCCCGATGAAGCGTCTTATGTGCGCCATCACCAGCAAAAAATAACCCTGATATTTTCGGCCATGCGCCATTTCGCTAACGCCCTTGAAGCGCAAGGGCGCAAGGTGACCTATATCCATTATGGCTGTGAAGCGCGCCTTAACAGCTTTGCCGATGCCGTGAAAATGATGATTGAGCGCGAAAATATTACCCGGCTGATTGTCACCGAACCGGCTGAATGGCGGCTGATGCACGACATGCAAAACTGGTCTGATAGGCTGGGGATTGCGGTTGAGATTTTGCCCGATAGCCGCTTTTTGGCCGACCATGACATGTTTGAAAAATGGGCCGATGGCAAAAAGCAATTACGCATGGAATTTTTCTATCGCGAGATGCGGCGCAAAACCGGTCTGCTGATGAATGGCGATGAACCGCTGGGCGGGCAATGGAATTATGATGCCGATAATCGCAAGAAATTGCCGAAGGGCCATGTGCCGCCGCCGCGTCTGCATTTTGCGCCCGATGCGGTGACGCAAAATGTCATGCACATCGTGGCGCAGCATTTCGGCAATCATGTCGGCACGCTTGATAAATTTGCCTGGCCGGTGACCGCCGCCCAAGCCGAGGAACAATTCGCCCATTGGCTTGATTTCTGTCTGCCGCAATTTGGCGATTACCAAGATGCGATGAAAACCGATGAGGCGTTTCTCTATCACGGGCTGGTTGGGGCGGCGATTAATATCGGCCTGCTCGACCCGCTCAAAGTCTGCCAAGCCGTTGAAGCGCGTTATCATAGCGGCCATGCGCCGCTCAATGCGGTGGAGGGGTTTATCCGTCAGATTTTGGGCTGGCGGGAATTTATCCGCGGCCTGTATTGGCTGAAAATGCCGGATTATGGCGACAGTAATTATTTCGACCATCACCGCGCCTTGCCCGATTTTTATTATAGCGGCGACACGGATATGGCCTGTATGCGTGCCGCCATTGGCGCGACCCGCGATTATGCCTATGCGCATCACATTCAACGTCTCATGGTGACCGGCAATTTCGCGCTGCTGGCAGGCCTTGCGCCCGAAGCCGTCAATCGCTGGTATTTGGAAGTTTACGCCGATGCGTTTGAATGGGTGCAATTGCCCAATACGCACGGCATGGCGCTGTTTGCCGATGGCGGCATTGTCGGCTCCAAACCCTATTCGGCGTCGGGGGCTTATATTAACCGCATGTCCGACCATTGCAGCGATTGCGCCTATAAGGTGAAGGAACCGCATGGCGACACGGCCTGCCCGTTTAACTATCTCTATTGGGATTTTATGATACGCCATCGCGACAAGCTGGGCGGTAATCCGCGCATGGGCATGGTGTATCGCAATCTTGATAAAATGCCGGATGAGAAACGCAGCGGCGTTGTGGCCAGCGCCGCCAAATTTTTGGAAAAACTGAAATGAGCCATAAGCCGACCCTGCCCTTGGAGGCGCTTTCGCTTTCCATCACCCAATATGTTGTGTGTTCCAAATGCGCCGATGAGCTGGCGCATCTCGACCCGCCGCAAAGCCTGCAAGATTATGCCGCAATGGATATTGGCTTTACCGATTATGGCGTGCAGGTTTGGTGCCGCCGCCATAAGGCCAATATTGTGCATATTGATTTTCAAGGGCAAAAACCGGCGGCAGATTTTCGGCGGCTGGAGACCAGCTAAACACGCTAGGCCGGAATTTCTGCGCCATCCCAAGCCAGCACTTTGCCGCTTTGAGCCGGCGTGACGCCATCAATGACATTCAATAAATACCCCGCCGATTGGGCCGGCGAAAATAATTTGTCATGCGCCACATTGCCTTGAAACGGTGCGGAAAGCCGACTGTCCACCGTGCCCGGATGCAGGCCGATAATGATTTTTTGCTTATCGCGCCGCGCCGTCTCAATGGCGGCATTTTTAACCACCATATTTTGCGCCACTTTGGCCGCGCGATAGCTTGTCCAGCCGCCCATGCGATTATCGGATATGGAGCCGACCCGCGCCGATAAATGCGCCATCACCGCTTTGTCATCACGCGCCATCAGGGGCAGAAAATATTTCGCAATCAATGCCGGGCCGATTGTGTTGACCGCCAGCACTTGCGCCATCGCGGCGGCTGAAATCTGCTTGAACGATTTTTCCGGCTGTATGGCTGCGTTCGTGTCGTGCAACAGGCCGGTCGCATTGACCACCAAATGCAGCGGCCCTTGCGCTTTCAATCTGGCGGCAAGGTTTTCCAGCGCCGCCTCATCGCAAACATCGACATCCTCGCGCGTCACGCCGGTGACATGGCAGCGCGTCGCCAAGGTCGCGCATAATGCCGCGCCAAGGCCACCGCGCGCGCCAAAAATCAGGGCGCGAAAATCATCCGGAAAACTGGGTAGAATTTGGGTCATGCCGACTATATAGGGCGGCAAGCCATAAGGTGAAGTCAGAGGATGCCGCGCAGCGCAATCAGCCGGTCCTTCAACCCCGCCGCATCGAAATCAACCGCATCGCCGACACCCCAAACCGGTGCAGGCCAGGCCGCGTCATCCTTATGGCGGGCAATCACATGCACATGTAATTGCGCCACCATATTGCCAAAAGCGGCGATATTCATCTTATCGGCCCGCGTCAGGGCTTGCAGACGTTGCGCGCTTTCTTGCGCCGTGGTGAATAAGGCACGTGCCGCCACATCGGGCAGGTCAAACCATTCCACCGCATTGTCAATTTGCGGCACAAGCACCAGCCAGTGATAGCGCGCATCGCGCATCATGCGAATGTCAATCGCGCCGCGCTGTGTCACCGATACCGTATCCGCCGCAAGACGCGGGTCGAGTTGAAAGGCCATTAGGCCAGCGCCGTATCAGAGACGAATGGATTGGTTTGTTTTTCCGCCGCAAAAGTCGAGGTCGGACCATGCCCGGGGATAAAGGTAATATCCAAGCCCAACGGCCAGAGACGCTCGGTAATGCTGTCTATCAATTGCTGGTGATTGCCCTTGGGGAAATCCGTGCGGCCGATGGAGCCTTGAAAAATCACATCACCGACCATCGCCACTTTGTCATCCGATTGCACAAACACCACATGGCCCGGCGTATGGCCCGGGCAATGCACGACGTCAAAATCAACGCCCGCCACATGAACCGTATCGCCATGTTCAAGCCATTGGTCCGGCTCGAAAGCCAGCGCTTCGGGAAAGCCATATTGCGCCGCCGCATCGGGCATACCATCAATCCAAAATTTATCATCCTTATGCGGGCCGATAATGGGAATGGCGCGCACATCCGCCATGGCCTTCACCGAACCGGCATGGTCGAGATGGCCGTGGGTGACGAGAATTTTCTCAATCTCAATACCCTGCTCATCAATAAATTTATTGAGCAAAGCCAAATCACCACCGGGGTCAACAATGCCGCCTTTTTTAGTGTCTTCATTCCAAAACACGGTGCAGTTCTGCTGAAACGGGGTCACCGGTATAATTTGATAGCGCAACATGGGCGTCTCCTTTATGCGGCGTGAGCGTAAAAGTTTTTTGCACCTGAATCAAATCACCCTAGAGTTTTATTTGTATCTTTAACAAGCGAAAGGAGGTGATCCATTGTCTAGTGAACGGAAGTATTTGAGGTATCAAATCCAGTGTTTGAGTTTTGACGTGGAGCAACCTTCGGGTCTCTCAACACATCTCTAAGAGTAAGGATTGGCCTTAAATCCAATCACGACTCCATATTATTGGAGGGGGCGTCTGCTTTGCAGGCGCCCTTTTTCTTGCCTATAAGCATGCATGGGAATTTTTCTCGGCATAGATTTGGGCGCCAGTGCGCTAAAGGCCTGTTTGATTGAAACGGATGAGGGCGCGCCTGTCCGCAATATCGCGCAAGCTCGCGCCGGCTATCCGACCGTCCATCCAAGGCCCGACCAAAGCGAACAAAACCCCGCCGATTGGCTGGCCGCTTTGCACACCGCCTTGGACGCTTTGCGACAAGCCGAGCGCGACGCCTATGACGCGATAGCGGCGATAAGCTTTTCCGGCGGCGCGCATATTGGCGTTTTATGCGACGCTGCGGCGACGCCTTTGCGCCCCGCCATGATGTGGAGCGACCAACGCGCCTGCGCCGAAGCGGCCATTTTGGCCGAGGCCGGACAGGTGGAGGATTTGGCCGGTAATGCGCCCAATGCGACATGGACGCTGCCGCAGCTTATCTGGCTCGGCGCACATGAGCCGCATATCATCAAAGCCACGCAAAAACTCTATTTCGCCAAAGACTGGTTGGCGGCGCAGCTTATCGGCGCATCTGACCAAGACCGGCATGTGAGCGACAAAACCGAAGCCGTCGGTAGTTTAATGGCCGGTCGCAATGGCCAATGGCATGACGCGCTTATCGCGCTGAGCGGTCTTGCACCCTCCGCCATGCCGCGCTTGGTGGACATGGGCGCGGCGATTGGCGCCGTCACCGCCACCGCCGCTCAGGCTTTTGGCTTGCCGCTTGTGCCGGTCTATCAGGGCGCGATTGATACATCGATGGAATGGCTGTGCGCTGCGCCACTTACGCAGACGACGGCCAGCTTAAAATTGGCCTCGGCGGGGGTTGTCTCCTTCACCACGGCTGATGGGAAGCGGGTCTCGCCCGTCTCTTATTATCCGCATATTCTGGACGGGCTTCATTATCACGCCGCCGGTATGAGCGATTGCATGGGCGCCATCGATTTTGTGCGGCAAAATTTTACCCCCAAGCTGAGCGCGACCGATTTTGAGGCGGCGGCAGCAGAGGCCCCGACGAGTGCCGAAGGATTGCTTTTTTATCCCTATTTATCGGGTGCGCGTGCGCCGTTTTGGGACGCGCAGCTGACCGCCGAATGGCGCTGCCTGACACGTGGACACAATCATAGCGCCATAGCACGCGCCGCCTATGAGGGTGTCGGCCATGTTTTAACCGCCATTTGGCACGATATGACCGACCGGCTGGGACATAAGCCCGACGCGCTGCATATATTGGGCGGCGGCGGCAAGAGCGATTTTTTCTGCCAAATGCTGGCCGATATGCTGGCCGTGCCGATTAAGCGCGGCGCTGAAACCGATTGCGCCTATGCCACGGCGCTTTTCGCCGCCGCGCATCATCTCGGCCAATTGCCGCAAGATATGGCCCATGCGGCCTATTGCGCGCAGGGTGAATTTAGCCCTGACAAATCCAATTCTGCTGTCTATGCTTCTTCTCATCAGAGCTTTATGGCGCGCCACAAGCGGCCATAGCTTTTTGGGAACCATCATAGGAGAGAGACGATGGAAAACCGGATTGAGTTAAAGATTGAAAATCATATTGCGCATGCGCATATGATTCGCGCCGATAAAATGAATGCGCTGGATGCTGAAATGATGGACGCATTGATTGAATGTGGTGAACGGATTAAAGCCGATAACTCTATTCGCGCCGTTGTTTTATCGGGCGAAGGCCGCGCCTTTTGCGCCGGTTTGGATATGGGCAATTTCGCCAAAATGGCAGAAGGCGGCAATGCCGGTGTCACGGATGGCGAGGAGCGGCAAAAGCTGGCCGTGCGCACACATGGTCTGGCCAATCGCCCGCAAAAAGTTGCTTTCACATGGCGCGAAATTGAAGTGCCGGTGATTGCGGCGGCGCAAGGTTTTGCGCTGGGCGGCGGCTTTCAACTATTTATGGGTGCCGATATGCGCTATGCCGCGCCGGGCACAAAATTCTCAATCATGGAAAGCCGTTGGGGGCTGGTGCCGGATATGGGCACCACCCATGTCATGGCTCAGGTCGCGCGCGAAGATATTGTTAAGGAATTGGCTTTCACGGCGCGGATTTTTGAGTCCGATGAGGCTTATGAGCACGGCTTTTTGACCCGCATCACGGAAAACCCGATTGACGCTGCTATGGAAACCGCAACGGCGATTGCCGCGCGCAACCCCGAAGCCATTCGCGGCACCAAGCGCCTCTTTAACGAACCGGCCGACCGTTTTGTGGCTGACACGCTGATGCTTGAAAGCGTATTGCAGGACGATATTATCGGTTATCCGAACCAGATTGAGGCGGTCAAAGCCGAGCTTGAAGGCCGCAGCCCGGTTTATACCGATGCGACAGACGGCAAAAAAGCGGCTGAATAGGTCTTAACTGCCAAGGCCGGAAAGCCGGTCGAGCAGCCAATAAACCGACACGCACCCCATTAAAATAAGGGGCGCTTGCTTGGCCACGGCCAGCACGGCGGGCGCGCGCGTTTCATATGTCAAAACATATGGGGCGACAAAGCGCATAAACATTATGGCGGCGGCCACGACCAATAATTGCCCGGCCTCCAGCCCGATATTAAACAGGGCCAAAGCGGCGAGTTCGACATCGCGCGGCAGGCCAATCGCACCCAACATGCCGGCAAAGCCAAAGCCATGCAGCAGGCCAAAGCCAAAGGCCACGGCTTGCGGATAATGCGTCGCCAGGGCCGAGCGTTTTTCCGGCGCTTGGGTTAATTCCACCGCGACAAATAAAATCGACAGGGCGATAATCGCCTCCACCACCGCGCTTGGCGCGCTGATATTGCCCAGCATGGACAAGGCCAAAGTCAGCGAATGGGCGACGGTAAAAGCGGTTATGACATAAATCAATCGACGCCAGCCCGCGACCAATAAAACCAGCCCCAAGACGAATAAAATATGGTCGAGGCCGAAAATCAAATGCTCAACGCCAAGGCCGAAATAGGCCATTAAAAACGTGCCGCCACCGGCAAATTGCTGCACCGGCGCATCGGCGGTCAAGCGCAGGCTATACCGCCCGCCATCAACCAGCGCCAATTGCACCAGCACATCGGTAATGGTGCGCTGCAACCCCTCAACGCCAATCGATTGGCCCGATAAGCCGCCCGCGCAGCTCAGACTGAATTTTTCGACCAGCGCGCCGGGCAGACGCCGCATACGGCTATCGCCCAGCCGCGCACAATTTTCCGGAAAAACCGGTCGCAGCCCCAGCCCCGCCACAGCATTGGCTCCGGCACTGCGCACTGGTTGCTTCCAAATAATGTCAAATTTATCGCGCGCGGTTTCGGTAATCTCAATATAGCCCGGGCGCACTTCATGCGCCGCCACAGATGAAATAAAGGGCGCTATAAAAGCCAGAAGAAAAAGAAACGGCAAGACCCGACGCATTATTCGCCCGCACCCTCAACCGGCAAAAGCTCGACCTGATAACGCGCGCGCAAATCGCCCCAGGCTTTCGCCAAAGCGGCTTGGCGTTGCGCCTTTTGATAATCCCGCGCCGCTTGTTCAATCATCGGGTCAAATTGCGCTTTGGCCGCTGCGTGACGCGTATCAATTTTGACCACATGCCAGCCAAAAGCCGATTGCACAGGCCCGCGCCACGCGCCGGTTTTCTCGGCAAAAAGCGCGACGGCAAATTGCTTGCCCATCAGGCGCGATAAATCCAATTCGCTTTGACGCGCATATTGGCGATTGAGCATGAAGGGCTGGCCGATATTTTGCCAATCGCTCTCATCGCGCTGCAAGGCCGCTTTCATCTCCTCCGCCGCCGCCGCGCCATCGGCGAAGACATGCCGCCAGCTCAGCGTTTCGGGAGTTTCATATTGACTTTGATTATCATCGAAAAAGCGGCGCAAAGCAGCCTCATCCGGCAGTTCTTGGTCGGCTTCATCAGCCAATAAAAACTCGACTTTTTGCGCCAAGCGACGCCGGATAATAATATCGTCATTATCCAGCCCCAGCCGCGCCGCCTCGCGCACCAGAATTTCCTCGCGAATATAGCCCTCAATCAGCGCATCCAATTCGCGCGCATTGGGCCGCCGCTCGGTTTGCCCTTCCCATTGCGCCACGAGTTTTTCAACCAATGGCAGATTGATTTTAATGATATTTTGCGCGCGCATCTGCATGAGGCGGTCAGCCCCAAACAATGCGACGCCCAAAACCACAAACCAAATCAGCCGGTCTTGCGCCAGCCGCCGCAGCCAATCAGGCATGGTCGCCTAGTGCTCCAACCAAATGGGTGATGACCAAGCGCGCTCTTGAATGGTGGTCGCCAGAGACGGGTTGGGTTTGGAACCGGCCCGAATGGCATCCCATGTTGACCAGCGACAGGTCGGATTTTCCAGAACACGCACATAATAAAATGCGTCCTCACCCGGCTTATAGTCAGGGTCGCGCCAATGCGCTTTCAACTCGCCCGCACCGCTATCGGCGCTATAGGCGCAAGTTTTAATATCGACCTTGGCATTATTATCGGGGCAACGTTGCGTCGTCGCATCAACCGCCGCGCCATCGGCGCAAGCCGCATCATAGACTTTTTCATGCGTCTTGCCCTCGCTATCAATCCAACCCTTGACCATTTGCAAACGTTGCAAAGGTGCCGAGCCGGGGTCTTGCGTGGCCCACAGCAAAAAGTCCGGCGCGCGTCCCAGTCGCGCTTTCATATCGCCGCCCATAGACACGCCGCGCGCATAGGCTTTACGCACCATTTGCGGGTCATTGAGAATTTTTTCATTAAAGCCATAACCGCCAAACAGGCGCACTTTCAGGCGCGGCCCGCTCGTGGCAAATGTTTCTTTGCGTCGCATGGCATCAAAAATCGAGCTGCGGGTATTTTCCTCAGCCCAGACACCGGCCAGACCCGATGCGCCCCAGCTTGACCATTGCATTTGCAAATAGCCCGGGGCCGGATTTTTGCCGGGCAGACCTGTGCGTTGCTCAGGCGGCGCGATGGTTTGGCCCCACCAATTCCGCACGCGGAAAATTTGGGCATAGAGACGCTGGGTCCATGTCAGACGCACCGCGCCGCGCAAACGGCCATTGCCATCCACCGCACCGATTTTTGACCAATAATCATATTCGTCAAACGCGCCTGCCGAAACATGCGTATCGGAGGCTGAAATCAGGCCGAATTTATAAGGATTGCCCTTGCCTTGCGCCTGCATTTCCAGACCACGGCGATAG
>JAQWZC010000083.1 GCA_029253645.1 Alphaproteobacteria bacterium
CCTAAAGCGCGCAACACGGTTGCCGGATGAAATGTGCCCGCGCCCATTTCCATATCATAGGGCTGCAAAACCACGCAGCCGTAATCAGCCCAATAGCGTTGCAGATTGAGAATTAGGTCCTGAAAACTGGGCGGCTTATCGCCGGGCGCACGGTCACTCATCAGCGGAAACTACCCGCCGTTCTTGCCAAAAGCAAGCGCCGCGCCGTGACGCAAAACCGCCTCTGCCATCTCGCTGGGCCGGGCCGCGTCATCTTGCAAAATCAATGGCGGCAAAAGCGTCACCGGCGCGCGCGCATCGCGCTTGCCGCGCACAATCACCCGCGTCGCGGCTTGCTGGGGTTTGGGCATAATCGGCAAGACGCGCAAATCGCCCAGGCGCTTATGCATAACGGTCAATAGGCGGTCGAGCGCATCGGCGCGATGCACAAAACTGATATAGCCACCGGCGCGGGTCAGCGCACAGGCGCATTTCACCCAATTATCCAGCGTGCCCGCATCGCCGATATAAGCGCGCGCTTTGCCCTCATGGTCAATCTCCGGCACGCTGCCGACATCATGAAAGGGCGGATTGGCAATCACCTCGTCAAAACTATTGGCGACAATATGCAAATCCCCGAAAGCGCCCGCGACATCGCCGCTGCGAAAATGCGCCCGCTCACCCAGCCCATTGGCCGCCGCATTGGCTTGCGCCAAAGCCACCAGCGCATCGTCAATTTCAATACCGGTTATATGCGCATCATGGCGGCGCGCCAGAAAACACAAAGACGCCACCCCGGCTCCGCTGCCCAATTCAGCCACATGGCCGTTTTGCGGCGGGTTGGCAGAGGCGGCCAGCAACACGGCATCATGGCCCGAGCGAAAGCCGTCACGCGGCTGACGCAGGCGCAATTTACCGCCCAAAAAGCCGTCATGGCTGTAAGCATTGCCATTTTCGCCGTCACCGTGCTGCATCGACTTGTCTCATTTGTTTTCCTTGACCCATGGCCATATCCGAACATAATCACCTCCAATATGACAAAAATTATTAATTTTAGCGAGAGCCGCCGCCAGACCGACGACGCATTGGGCGATTTACTGGCGCTGTTCGATGATGAATTGCAGCAAGTCGAGCAAGCCATTGCCGAACATATGAAGTCGGCTGCCGATTTAATACCGACCATTAGCGAGCATCTTATCGGCGCAGGCGGCAAGCGGCTGCGCCCGCTTTTGACCTTATCCGCCGCGCGCATGACCCAATATGACGGCCAAGACCAAATTACCATGGCGGCGGCGGTTGAGTATATGCACACCGCCACATTGCTGCATGATGATGTTGTCGATGATAGCGATATGCGGCGCGGCCAACCCACGGCGCGCAATCTTTGGGGCAATCAGGCCAGCGTATTGGTCGGCGATTTTCTACTCGGTCAGGCCTTCCGCATGATGGTCGCAGCAGGGTCTCTGCCGGCTTTGGATATTCTGTCTTCCGCCGCCGCCACCATCGCCGAGGGCGAGGTGATGCAATTGGCGGCAATGAATAATGCGCAAATCAGCGAGGATAGCTATCTCGATATTATCGACGCCAAAACCGCCGCCCTATTTGCCGCGGCGGCCGAAGTCGGCGGCGTGATTTCCAATGCAGAAACCGCCGAGCGCAAAGCGCTGGCCGCCTATGGCCGCAATCTCGGCATTGCTTTTCAACTGATTGATGACGCGCTTGATTATGGCAGCGTCAATCGCATCTTGGGCAAGAATATCGGCGAGGATTTTGCCGAGGGCAAAGTCACCCTGCCGGTTATTTTGGCCTATCATCGCGGCGATAAAACCGCACGGGCCTTTTGGGAAGAAGCGGTTTCGACCCCCAATGATGACCCGACGCGCTTGGACCAAGCGCTTGAACTGATAGCCCAAACCGATGCGCTGACCGATACGATTGAGCGCGCCCGCCATTATGGCGATAAGGCCAAAGACGCGATTGCGCTTTTTGCCGCCGATGATGTGCAGAAAACGCTAATCCGTCTCGTTGATTTTTGTATCGCCCGCGCCTATTAGGCGTCCGGCCACCACCCAATCTTTTTCGCGCATGGTGCGATATCGCGCGGCCATAGCGCGGCCACTGCCCGGGGCTGACAGGCCGAAACATGTCGCGCCCGAACCGCTCATGGCGACATAGGCAAAGCCCGCTTTTTTCAATGACATCAAACAATCGGCAATATCCGGCACAAGCGCGCAAGCGGCGGCTTGCAAATCATTGCCCTGCGCCCTGACAAAATCGAGCAGAGCGCCGCTTGTGGCAAAACCCTCAGGTGGGTCTATTGGCTCGGAAGGTGCGCCCTGCTCGGCAAAAGCGGCAAACACATCCGCCGTTGCCAGCTTTTGGCGCGGATTGACCAGCACAATATCGGCAGGCGGCAAATCGGCCAGACGCGTCACATCATGCCCGATGCCGCTCATCCAAGCCGGTGCCGTATCGAGACAAACCGGCACATCAGCCCCTAAGGAAGCGGCAATTTCCGCCATATCCTCCAGCGGCACATCGACATTATGAAGCTGCGCCAAACCGCGCAAGGCCGCCGCCGCATCAGCCGAGCCGCCGCCAATACCCGCCGCGACGGGCAGGTTTTTTTCCAAAATAATTTGACTGTGCAGAGCCTGTTGGGCATGCGCCGCCACGCGCACATGCGCCGCGGCAATAATATTGTCATCGCCCAAGGCCGCCGCGAAAGGCCCGCTGACCCGCAGGCCGCTGGTCTCGGATTTACGGATGAATAAGCGGTCGCCAATATCGGCAAAGGCGACCAAACTTTCCAGCAAGTGATAGCCATCATCGCGGCGTCCGGTGATGGCGAGGCTGAGATTGATTTTGGCCGGTGCCGATACGCGCAGCATGCGGGCTAAATCGCCGTGCCACCGCGCGGCATATGCGCTTCGGGCTTTTTCTTTTCGGGCGCGCCCAGCCCGGTCAATAATTTGCGATTTATTTTCAGCCGGTCTTCCTCGGTCGGCTCAAACGCTAAAGCCTTGCGCCATTGATAACGCGCCTCAACCTCACGCTCCATGCGCCAAAGCGCATCGCCCAAATGATCGGTAATCACCGGATCGGTCGGTTCTAATTGCGAGGCGCGCTCCAGCACTTTCAGCGCCGTCGAATAATTGCCGAGGCGATAATGCGCCCAGCCCAGACTGTCCACAAACGAGCCGTTTTTCGGCTGTTCCTTCACCGCTTGCTTGATGATTTTAAGCCCCTCATCGAGATACATGCCCTTATCAATCCAGCTATAACCCAGATAATTCAGCACATGCGGCTCATCATTGGACAGCTTGCGCGCGCGCTGCAAATCGATTTCGGCCATATCCCAATCGCCCAAACGCTCGCGCATCATGCCGCGCACAAAATATAAATGCCAATCGCGGGGGCGTTCATCGTCAATCAGCTTGACCGCCGCATCATAAGAATTTTCCGCCTCGGCAAAACGCAATTCCGAGCGGTATAAATCGCCCAGCGAAACCAACACATCGCGGTCATCCGGCGTTTGGCGCAATTGGCGGTTCAACACCGCAATCGCCGCCTCGGCGGCGCCCGCCTCAAACAACATTTGCGCGCGCTGAATTTGGGCATCGCGATATAATAAGCCGTTCGTATCTATTGCGCCAAATTGCTCCGCCGCATCGACAAAACGCGCCCGCGCACCCAAAAGCTGCGCCACCGAATAGGCAATCAATTCATTATCCTCATCAAGATGCTGCGCCAAACGCAAATAGCCCAGCGCCAAATCAAACCGGCTTTTATCCTTCATGGCCTCGGCAATGCCCGCAAACGCCTCTGCCAAAGCGGCCATTGGGTCACTTTCAATTGGCGGCTTTTCACCGCTTCCCAAACGGGCTTGCGCGGCGCTTACATGGGCGTGTTCGAGATGTGTGCCGTGATAAAATTCATATAATTTGGCGGCCCGTTCCGGCTCGCCTTGGCGTTCCAAAAATGCCCCATAGGACAGCACAAAATACAGATAACGCGCCGCGCCTGCGCGCACGGCCTCGCCATAATGCTCGGCTGCGGCTTCGCTATTGCCGTTAATCTCGAGCGCGCGCGCCGCCTGCACCAATGGCACACCGGCAAACAGGCTGGCGCGGGTCAGCTTTTTAACCGCGCTGGCCCCCAGCTTGTCATCATCACGCGCCAGCGCAATCCATAGCTGCATATTCGGTGCCAAAACCGAGCCGAGCGGCCCGCCATCAATGGCCTCAATATGCTCAAGCGCGACATCAAATTGCGCGCGCTTAAAACCGGCGACAGAGAGAAGAATATGCGCTTGCTGGTTTTGCGGCGAGACGGATATGAGCCGACGCGCCACTTGCTGGGCGGCGTCAAAATCCCCTGCCAAAACATGTGCCTGCATGGCCGATTGCAACAGCGCATCATCCTCAGGCCGCGCCGCCAGCGCGCGCTCCCAATAATCACCTGCGGCAACCGCATCATTGAGGCGCGACGCCTGACGCGCCGCCAGATAAGCACCGGCAGCGCCTTGGTCGGCGATAAAGGCTTCGACTTTTTGCGATAGCTGGACAATGCCGATAGCAACAATCACGCAAATGGCGGCAAGGCCGATGAGCAGATAATGTCGCTTGGTCATTTGTTTCACCTTATTATTTGCGAATTACATATTGGGGTAATTCGGCCCGCCAGCCCCTTCCGGCACAACCCAGTTAATATTCTGACTCGGGCATTTAATATCGCATGTTTTACAATGCACGCAGTTTTGCGCATTGATTTGCAAGCGCGGATTGCTGCCATCATTCTCGGCGACAATCTCATACACACCGGCCGGACAATAACGCTGCGCCGGTTCATCGTATTCTTTCAGATTAACCTCAACCGGAACAGCCGGATCTTTCAAGGTCAAATGCGCCGGTTGGTCTTCCTCATGATTGGTTGCCGATAAGAAGACGGAGGATAATTTATCAAACGCCACTTCGCCATCCGGCTTGGGATAATCAATCGGCTTGCACTCAGAGGCTTTTTTCAACGCCGCATAATCGGGTTTGCCATGGCTGAGCGTAAACGGCAGGCCAATGCCCAAAGTGCGCATCCACATTTCTGCGCCGCCCAAAATCGTGCCGATGAAATTGCCGAATTTTGACAAAAGCGGCTTCACATTGCGCACCATTTTCAATTCCTTGGCAACGCGTGAGCCATTATAGGCCTCTTGATAGGCGCTTAATTCATCATGGCTGCGCCCGTTTGTGACCGCATCAAAGGCAGCTTCCGCCGCCATAATGCCGGTTTCCATTGCGTTATGGCTGCCCTTAATGCGCGGCACATTCACAAAACCGGCCGAACAGCCGATAAGCGCGCCACCCGGGAAAGCCAGCTTGGGCACGGATTGATAACCGCCCTCGGTAATCGCGCGCGCACCATAAGAGACGCGCTTGCCGCCTTCCAGCAAAGGCTTAATCGCCGGATGCATTTTGAAACGTTGAAATTCGTCATAAGGCGACAAATGCGGGTTTTGATAATTCAAATGCGTCACAAAACCGATAGAGACGAAATTATCACCAAAGTGATACAGCCATGAGCCGCCGCCGGTTTGATTATCCAGCGGCCAGCCCAGCGTATGCTGCACATAGCCCGGCTTGTGCTTGTCAGGGTCAACCTGCCACAACTCTTTAATGCCGAGACCGAATTTTTGATAATCGCTATCCTTATCCAGCTCATAATTGGCAATCGCCGCTTTCGACAAAGAGCCGCGCACACCCTCACCGAGCAGCGTGTATTTGGCCAGCAATTCCATGCCGGGCATCCAGCCCTCTTTTTTCTCGCCCTCTTTCGAGACGCCCATATCGCCGGTCGCGACACCACGCACCGCGCCATTATCATCGAACAGCAATTCAGCCGCTGCAAAGCCCGGGTAGATTTCAACGCCCAGATTTTCAGCCTGCTCGGCCAGCCAACGCGCCACATTGCCGAGGCTGGCAATATAATTGCCGTGATTTTTCATCAAAGGCGGCAGCATGAAATTCGGCAGCGGAAACGACCCGGCCGGGCCAAGCACCAAAAATTTATCATCCGTGACTTCGGTTTCCAGCGGCGCACCCATCTCTTTCCAATCGGGGAAGAGGCGTTCAATGCCGACCGGATCAATCACCGCTCCGGAAAGAATATGCGCGCCAATCTCAGAACCTTTTTCAAGCACACAGACCGAAACCTCTTCACCTTTTTCAGCCGCCATTTGCTTGAGGCGGATAGCGGCAGACAGACCGGCAGGGCCGCCGCCGACAATCACCACATCATATTCCATGCCTTCGCGTTCTTCGGGGGCCAAAGCCCAACCTTGCCGCGCATTAACCTGATTGACCGGTAAATCACTCATAAAGTGCTCCATATCTAGGCGGCGGAGAGGCTCCAACCGCAATCGCAAATTTGCGCTTAACCTACCGCTTTCTAACGTTTCGTGCAAATGCCGACCCATGCGCTGACATGCGACCCAATGTCGTTTGAATACGCGCAAGATTGTGCTTTTATGTCGGCAATCGCGGAGAGACCCATGACCGATTCGCCGTCACAGGCAGAGATTATCGATATGCTGCGCCAGCACGTAGAAGCCGGTTGCACCGATATGCTGGCCGATGCGCCAATCAATCATTTTGACGCGCCGCGCGATGAGACCGCTTTTGCCGCCGTCCCTGACACTGCGCCATCTGCGCCGCAAAACCAAATGAGCGAGGCGATGCCTGCTGCCGCACCAATAGCGACACCAATGGCAACACCGAGAGCGCCGAGCGATAATCACGTCAATACGGCGGAACTGGCCGCCGCGGCGGATGATTTACCGGCCTTGCGCGCCGCCATTGAGGGGTTCGATGGCTGTGCGCTTAAAAAGACCGCCAAAAATACGGTTTTCAGCGACGGTATAGAGGGCGCGCATATCATGCTTGTTGGCGAAGCGCCGGGCCAAGATGAAGACCGCCAGGGCAAGCCTTTTGTCGGGCGTTCCGGCCAGTTTCTCGACACTATGCTGGCCGCTATCGGCCTCAACCGCACGGAAAATCTGTATATTTCAAATGTTGTGCCGTGGCGTCCGCCGGGCAATCGCACGCCATCGCTTGATGAGATTGCCCTGTGCAAGCCGTTTATCGCGCGCCATATCGCGCTGGCCAAACCCGATATATTACTGCTGGTCGGCAATATCTCGACCAAAACATTGCTGCAAACCGATATTGGCATCACCAAATTGCGGGGCCAATGGCAAAACTATGAGGCGGACGGCCTGTCCATTCCGGCTATGCCGCTGCTGCATCCGGCCTATGTGTTGCGCCGCCCCGAGACCAAAGCCGATGTCTGGGCCGATTTATGCAGCCTCAAAAAACGACTGGCGCATTAATGCATAAGACGCTCATTCTTTTGGCGGCCCTAATGTCGGCGGGTTATTTTGGCCATGCGGCATCTGCCGATAATTCTGCCAATAATTCTGCCAATAATTTTGCGGGTGCTCAAATCGCCAATGGGCGCATCGCGCCTCAGCCGCGCCCGGATTATCAGGCGACCCAATTGCCCGATGCGGTGCTTTATAAAAATATTTTCAGCTTGCAGGAAAACGGCAAATGGGGCCGCGCCGACCGGCTTATTAAAAAGCTGGAGGCCACGACCTTAATGGGGCATGTGCTGTTTCAACGCTATATGCACCCGACCGCCTATCGCGCCAAATGGACCGAGTTGCGGGATTGGCTGAAAAATTATGCCGACCAGCCCGGCGCGTGGCGGGTTTATAAGCTGGCGCAAAAACGAAAGCCACGCGGGGTTTCCATGCCCAAGCGGCCACCCTCGCGGGTTTATTTCAACGAGCGCGCCAGTGCCGGTCAGCCGCTATTTCGCACCCGCGCGGCGCGGCGTATTAGACGGCAAGTTGAGTATTTAGTGCGCCGCGAGCGCCCGACCCAAGCGCTGAAATATATTTCTGAACGCGCCCAAGACCGCCGCCTGAAGCGCACTGAAACACATTTTTTGAAATCGCTGATTGCGCGGTCTTATTATATTGAGGGCAAGGTCGCCGAGTCGCTAAAGCTGGCGCGCGCTGCCACTGAGTCGCGAGCGAAAGTCCAAATGGCCGATTGGCATGCCGGTCTCGCCGCCTATCGGCTGAACCAAATCGACACGGCGATTACCTATTTCGAGCAATTGGCGCACAACCGCACGGCCAGCGCGGCCTTGCGCGCCAAAGCCTCTTATTGGGCGGCGCGCAGCTTGCGTCAAAATGGCGATGTCGAAAAAGCCGAACAGCATTTTCGCGCCGCCGCGCGCACCGGCCCTAATTTTTACGCGCTCTTGGCCATGCAACATATGCGCGGGGGCATGGTGATTGAATGGCGCCAAGCGGCGGACGGGAAAAATGATTTATTCATCGCCCATCCCGCAGTGCGCCGCGCCCAAGCCCTGCGCCAAGCCGACCAAGAAGAATTGGCCGAATTGGAATTACTCTATTTACAAGAACGGCTGAGCGATATTGAAGCGCGCGCGCTGATGGCCTTTGCCCGCGAGCATCAATATCCCGCCGTGCAACTGGCTTTGGCGTCACGGCTGGGCGGCAATCAGGCCAATGGCCTGCCCCTGCCATTGCTTGAGGGCAGCTATCCGATTGTTGATATGACGACCCATGGCGTTGACCGGGCGCTGGTGCTGGCCCTTATCCGCCAAGAAAGCCGCTTTAAGGCGCGCGCCAAATCGCATGCCGGTGCGCGCGGGCTGATGCAAATCATGCCGGGCACGGCGGCGTTTGTGAGCGGCGACTGGACGCTTTATCGGCGGCGCGGACGCGACCAATTACTCGATGCAGAACTGAATCTGGAGATTGGGCAAAAATATCTGACCATGCTGATGGGGGAAACTTATTTTTCCGGTTCGCTGGTGCATATGCTGGCCGCTTATAATGGCGGGCCGGGCAATGTGCGACGCTGGCGGCGAGAATTGGCCAGTGTCAAAGACCCGCTTTTATTTATTGAGAGCCTGCCCGCGCCGGAGACCCGCGATTATGTGCAGAAAGTTATGGCCAATTTATGGATTTATCGCGACCGCTTGGCGCAAAGCCCGGACAGCCAGCGTATTTTGGCGGCGGAAAGCTGGCCGCTTTATCGCGCGCAAGATGGCCGCGCCAAGCTGGTGCCGGCGGGGCTACGCTAATTCAAGCGGCACACTTGTCTGATTAGTTTAGGCGCTCGCCCAATTCGGCGATATTGACATCCACCAATTTTTCCGCCGTCTCGTCCGTCATGCCACCGGCGACCAAATGCGCGGCGGCATCCACGGCCAAAGCGGTAATGGCGGCACGGACTTCTTTTTCAAGATTTTCCTGAGCGCGGGCGATTTTTTCTTCCGCCTGCTTGGTGCGCCGTTCCATCGCCGCTTGCATGGCCTCACGGGCTTCCGCCGCCGTGCGCTCGGCTGAGGCTTTGGCATCGGTAATCATTTGCTCGGCTTGGGCTTCGGCTTGCTTGCGCTGCTTTTCATAATCAGCCAGCACTTTTTCCGCCTCAGCGCGCAACGCTTTGGCATCAGCAAGTTCCTTGGCAATCTCAGCCGATTTATCATCGAGCGATTGCATTAATTTGCTGGGTAATTTCAGATAAATAAATGCGCCAATGACGGTAAAAAAGGCCGCGGCAACAAAAAAGCTTTCATCAAACATGCTCTACTCCGCCGCTACCGTTTTAACCGCTTTGGCGACGGCGGCATCATCTGCCTTTACCGTGCCAATCGCATCCATCACATCACCCACAAGCGCGCTTGCCGCATCAGACAGGCCGTCCATCGCCGCGTCGCGGGCTTTGGTCATGGCCACCTCAGCCGCTTGCGCTTGCTCGGCCAGCTTGGCATCAAGCGCGGCCTTTTGTCGGTCGGTTTCGGCCTGCACTTCGGCGCGCATATCTTGCGCCAAAGTAAGGGCACGCGAGCGCGCCTCGGCCAAAGCCTCTTCATAAGCCGCCAGTGCCGTTTCCGCTTTTTCGCGCAACGCTTCAGCCTCGGCGAGGTCATCATCCAATTGCGACGCACGAGCCTGTAAAGTACTCGAAATGCGGGGCAAAACGATAAGGGCCATCACCCCATAAAGCGCGACGAAACAGATACCCAGCCAGAAAAGCTGGGTGCCAAAAGTGCTTGGATCAAGCTGCGGCATTGGCGGCCTCCTTAATGCTTATAAATTGTCGAAAAAACGCGGGACGCGTTGATTAGACAACAAACAGCAGGATAAGGGCAATAATCAGACCGAACAGACCGGTCGCTTCTGCCAGGGCAAAGCCCAAAAGCAAGTTCGGGAACTGGCTTTGTGCGGCTGACGGATTGCGTAATGCACCTGCCAAGAAATTACCGAAAATTGTTCCGATTGCCATACCGGCACCGGCCAGAGCGATACATGCGATACCGGCTCCAATATATTTTGCTGCTTCTGCTTCCATGGTTTTAACCTCCAAGATTGCCCGTAGGCGTTAGTTAATTTAAAAATCCGAATGACTGATGCAATCAGTGATCCATGTGGATGGCTTCGTTAAGATAAATGCATGTCAAAATGGTGAACACATAGGCTTGCAGACCTGCAATCAGCAGTTCCAAGCCGGTGAAAGCCACCATTAAGGCAAACGGCGCAATGGCCAGCGGCACCAGACCGGCTGACCCGAGGCCGACAACAAACCCGCCGAAAATCTTCAGCATGGTGTGACCGGCCATCATATTACCGAACAGACGCACAGACAGGCTGACCGGACGCGTGAGATAGGAAATCACCTCAATCACCACCAAAAGCGGCAATAAAACAACCGGAATGCCGGACGGCACGAATAATTTCAAAAAGCCGATACCGTGGCGGGCAAAGCCGACGCCGGTAATCAGCAAAAACACCGTGGCGGCCAGCGCGAAAGTGACAATCAAATGGCTGGTCACGGTGAAGCTGTAAGGCAGCATGCCTAGCATGTTGCAAAATAAAATGAACATGAACAAAGAGAAGATGAACGGGAAATATTTCATCCCCTCCGTGCCGACATTTTCTTTAATCATATTGGCGACGAAGCTATAGGCCATCTCGCCCATGAGCTGCATGCGGCCCGGCACAATAGCGGTGCGGCGCGATGCGGTAATCATCAGCAAGCTGGCCAAGCCAACCGCCAAAGCCATCCAAAGCGATGAATTGGTGAAGGACGTATCAATGCCGGCGACGGTTGGAAGTTCGATAATCGGTTGCACCTCAAATTGGTGCATCGGATCGATTCCAGCGCCTCCCTCAGCTCCACTTTTGCCAGCCACGCTTTACTCCTCATTTTCTGCAGCGGCGGAAGTTTTCCGTGCTGCGTCCAGCTCGTCCTGCTTGCGGCGCATTTCAGCGACCGTGCGGACTGAATTCATCAATCCGGCGCCCATACCGAGCACCAATAAAAGCAACATAAAGATAGGCTCCGTGCCAAGCACCTTGTCTATCCACCAGCCGATAAAACCGCCGACGCCGATACCTGCCAACATTTCAATGGTCAAGCGCCAGGCGAGACCCAACATATTGGCATTGGCGCGGCCCTGATTATCATCAGGCTGATGCCGCTGCCGAGAGGCAGAGAGCTTCTTTTCCAGAGTGTCCAATCGATCACGCTTACTGTCTTGTCGCGCCATCGTCTTATCTCCTTCAAACGGTAAGACCGAACATTTAGTCTGCCCTTCAAACCGCCAAAAACCCAGCATTTCTGCCCGTCGGATGAGGCGCACACTACTTTTAAGCGGCCTGATTGTCAAGCGAGGTGCAACAATCTAACCCATTGATTTTGTTTCCAAATTATCTTTTTCCGCTATTTTGTCGCGGCCCGCTTCGGCAAATTGTTCAGCCGTTGACAAATCAACCGAAAGAAGCTGGCTCACGCCGCGCTCCTGCATGGTCACGCCAAACAATCTATCCATCCGCGCCATGCTCAGCGCATGGTGGGTAATGACCAAAAAGCGCGTGCCGGTTTCATCGGCGATTTCTTTGACCAAATTGCAAAAACGCTCAACATTGGCGTCATCAAGCGGCGCATCAACCTCATCGAGCACACAAATCGGTGACGGATTGGTGAGGAAGACCGCGAAAATAAGTGCTGTCGCCGTCAAAGCCTGCTCGCCGCCCGATAGCAGCGACATGACTTGCGGTTTCTTGCCCGGCGGATGCGCGACAATCTCCAAACCGGCCTGCAATGGGTCATCGCTCTCGGTCAGGGTCAATTCTGCCGAGCCACCGCCAAATAGCTGGGTGAACAGACGTTTAAAATGCCCGTTCACCGTTTCAAAAGCGGCCAGCAAACGCTGCCGCCCTTCGCGGTTTAATTGGCCAATGCCGTGGCGTAGCTTGTTAATGGCGGCGGTTAATTCTTCATGCTCCGCCGTCATTGTGTCAATTTGCTGCTGAATTTCCTCAGCCTCCTCGGCAGCGCGCAAATTCACCCCGCCCAAATTTTCACGCTCGCGCCGCAATTTCTCTAATTTGCTTTCCATCGCCTCGGCTTCGGGAAACGGCTTTTCAGGGTCGTGACCGGAAATGGCGAGCGCTTGCTCAGGCTCAATCTGCAAGGCTTCGCGCACACGCTGCGCGGTTTCATCGAGACGCTGCTTATTGCCGTCCAATGTCGCCTCTAAACGCACTTGCGTTTCCCGCGCCTGATTGACGGCGGCTTGTGTCTCGCGGGCGAGGCTATCGGCTTCGCTCAATCGGTTTTCGGCAATGGCCAAAGCATCGGCGGCTTTCTTGCGGGTCGCCTCGGCTTCGACAACCATATCGGCCAGCTTGGCGCGACGCGCCGCCAAATTGGTCGGCACATCTTGATAGCCGGTCAGTTCCTTTTCGGTCGCCGATTGGCGCTCGGACAGCGCATCAATATGACTGCCCGCCGCTTCCTTGCGTTGCGACCATTGCTTTTCATCATCAGACAGACGCTGCATTTGCGCGTCACGCGCTTCGCGCCGCGATTTTAATCCGTCCAATGCGCCGCGTTTTTCGCCATGCGCCAGACGCGCCGCTTCCACCGCACCGCGCGCGGTCTCGACGGCCTGCACCAAAGCGTCTTGCCCGCCGAGACGGTCAAGCTCTTGCTTGGCATTGGCATCGCTGCCATCCAGCTCGCTCAAATCTTCCTCAATGCGGCGCAGGCTGCTATCCAGCGCTTTCAGTTTCTCATTTTGCGCGGCCACGGAGGTTTCCGCCTCGGCCAATAATTTTTGCGCTTCGGTCAGCGCGGCACCGGCCTCACGCGCCTCAATGCGGGCGCTGTCTTGCGCGCTGCTGGCCGCATCCACCGCATCACGCGCTTTATCTTGCGCTGCATCAGCCGCGCCAACCGCCTGCTCGGCTGTCGGAATCGCCGTTTGCAAATCTTCCAAACGGGCGCGTTGCGCCAATCTTTTGGCCGCACCGGTCGGCGCTTCGGCCTTGTGGCTAAAGCCATCCCAGCGCCATAAATCGCCCTGTTGGGAAACCAGTTTTTGCCCGGGCAAAAGCGCCGATTGCAGCGCGTCACCTTGGGCGCGCTCAACCAATCCGACTTGCGACAAGGCCCGCGTCAAAAGCGAGGAACCGGCCACATAAGCGGCAAGGCTTTCCACCCCATCCGGTAATTTTTGCGCCAGCGCTTCCGCGCCCAGTTTTGTCCACGCCGCCGGTGCATTGGCATCGGGTGAGGCTTCAAGGTCATCGCCCAAAGCCGCCCCCAAAGCGGTTTCATAGCCATGCGTCACCGTCACATCATCGACCAGCGCGGCATAGGCATCTTCTTCTTGGCGTTCAAACAAGAGAGCCAGCGCATCGCGCTCCCCTACCAAACGCTCCAGCGCCGCGCGCGCCGCGCGGGCCGGTTCAGCCGCCGCGCTTTGCGTTTCGCGGGCAGCACGATAAGCCGCTTCACTATCGGTCAGGGCTTGGCGCGCTTGAGCATCCTTAGCGTCTAAATCCTGCAATTCGCTGCGCCGCGCCGCCACATCAAAATCAGCCGAAATGGCATTTTCAACATCGCCGCGTGTGTTTTGCGCTTGCGTTTGCTCGGCCAATAATCTTTCGCGCCGCTGCGCGTTTTGCGCCAATGTTGTTTCAAGCGCTTGCTTGCGAGCGGCATATTCGGCGGCGGCACGATTGGCCGCGTCATAAGTCGCCTCGCTCTCGCTCAATGTCGCCTCGGCTTCCGCCAAAGCGGCGGCGGCTTCTGCCTCTGCGGCTTGCTCATCATCTGAAATCGAGGCGCGAATCTCGGCCTCTTCTTCTGCCAGACGGGTTAATTGCGCCTCAGCATCGGCCAGCGATTGCGTTTCACGCGCCACATCTTGCAGCACGGTTTCAATTTGCGCTTGCAAGCGGGCAATCATTTCTTCTGCGCGCTGCGCCTCGGCATCAAGATTATCTTCCTCCAGCTTCAATCGACGCAGCCCCGCTGCGGCGGCAATTTCACCATCGCGCAATTCAGGCAGGCTGGCCTGTGCCTCAGATTGCGCCGTGCTGGCTTGCGCCGATGCGACACCGGCCTCGGAGACGGCTTTGCGCGCTTCCATTAATTCGCTATCGCAAACCGCCACCGCATCTGCCGCTTGCTGCCAACGCAAATGCAAGGACAGCGCCTCAACTTCGCGGATTTGACCGGAGATGTTTTTATAGCGGCTGGCCTGCCGCGCTTGGCGTTTAAGCTGGCGCGACTGGGTTTCCAAATTCGTGATGGTTTCTTCCAGCTTTTCAAGATTGCGCTCGGCACTATTCAGGCGCAATTCGGCCTCATGGCGGCGCGAATGAAGGCCGGAAATCCCCGCCGCTTCTTCTAATATGCGCCGCCGCGCCTCCGGTTTGGCATTGATAATCTCGCCGATTTGGCCCTGTTTGACCAAAGAATTGGAGCGCGAGCCGGTAGAGGCATCGGCAAACATAAGCTGCACATCGCGGGCGCGCACATCGCGGCCATTAATCCGATAAGCCGAACCGGCATCGCGCTCAATGCGGCGCACCACTTCTATATTGTCGCTATCATTAAATTCAGCCGTCGCCTCGCGCGCCGCATTATCCAGCATCAACACCACTTCGGCGTGATTGCGGGCGGGCCGCGCATTGGTGCCGGAGAAAATCACATCCTCCATGCCCGAACCGCGCATGGATTTATAAGAGGTCTCGCCCATCACCCAACGCAGGGCTTCGAGCAAATTGGATTTGCCGCAGCCATTGGGGCCGACAATGCCGGTCATGCCGGGCAGAATGTCGAGGTCAACAGGTTCGACGAAGGATTTAAATCCGGTCAGGCGCAGCCGATCAAATTTCATTTATTCAGCCCTCTCATAATCCGCCAAAAACGGCTTTAGGATTTTCTCAAATGCAGCCAGTGGCTGATTGCCTTCGAGTTTTTCGCCATTAATGAAAAAGGTCGGTGTTGAGCGCACGCCCAATTCTTCGGCGGCGGTGGTTTGAATTTCCCGAATACCGTCAAGGCGCTTTTGGTCTTCGAGGCAGACGACAAAATCAGTCTCAGACAGACCGCCTTGCTTCGCCATGCCTTGCAAGACTTGCATGGGCTGCTCGGCCTGCAACCATTGCTGCTGCCGCTTGAACAAAATATCGAGAAATGTCACGCGCGCTTTCGGCGCGACGCAATGCGCCAGCATCGCCCCGGCCGTTGCATAAGGGTCAAAGGGGAAAGGCCGGAAGTAAATTTTCACCAGCCCCTTATCAATATATTTTTCCTTCAGCTTGGGCAGGGTTTCGCGGTGAAACGCGCCGCAATGCGGACAGGTTAGCGATGAATATTCGACAATTGTTACCGGCGCATTGGCCGCGCCCAGCGCAATCTCGCCAAGTGGATTGGGCGTCTCAAGCGGCCCCAATCCGGATGTGTCGAGCGGCGCGGCGTCATCTGACGCACTTAACGTGCCGGTCACATCTTGTGTCGCTTCAGCTTGTTGAGGCGCACCGTCGCCCATCCCTAAAAGGGCGGCAAGGCCGATAATCGCCGCAATGGCAATCGCGATAATGATTTGATTTTGTTTGGACACGCGCAGGACTCCCGAATCGAATGGTTGAGTTAAGTATATCCCACCAAAGCTTAAAGAGTCTTATTCAGCGCCCCGCCTTTGCGCCACCTGTGGACAAGTCCGCCTATCCGTTTTTGCGCTTCACCCGCGCACCCAGCCGCGCCAGGGCCTGTTTCAATCGGCTGTTCTCAAAACCGTCCAGCACCGCCTCGGCCTCACCCAACTCCGTCTCGGTGAGCGGCGTTTGGCGTTTTTGACGCGCTTGCAAATAATCCAAGGGCAGCGGCCCTTGCACAATATTCAGCCGCGTAATGGAGCCCGCGCCATAATGCTGGTTAATGCGTTCCAAAATCAGCGGCGACATATGCTGCACCTCGAGCGCCATCGCGCCCTCGACTTTAACCGTCAGCACTGCCCCGCCATCGGGCGACAGCCGACCGCTGCGCGATATGCGTTCAGGGCAAGACAAAGCGGCCAATTGTTCGCCGACAATCATCGGCCAATGCGCCAGAATATCAATCTGCCGAAAGCCGCGCTTTTTCAGCGTCGGCGAAATAATGCGCCCCAACACCGTGCCAATCGAGCGGCCTTGAAAACCACGTGCCGGTTTGGTCTGCGGAATGTTGCGCCAATCTTGCGAGGCCATGCTTGCTCCTTCATGCAATTCTTGTAGCATAGCACATATGCCCACCAATTTTGACCCCGTATCCACTTTGCTGACTTGGTATGATAAAAATGCCCGTACCCTGCCATGGCGCGCGGCGCGCGGTGTCGTGCCCGACCCGTATCATGTCTGGTTGTCGGAAATCATGTTGCAGCAAACCACCGTCACCACGGTGAGGCCTTATTTTGAGAAATTCCTCAGTCGGTTTCCGACAGTCAAGAAACTGGCCGCCGCCCCGGATGATGCAGTGATGGCGGCATGGGCCGGACTTGGCTATTACAGCCGCGCCCGCAATTTATTGAAATGCGCCCGCCTTGTGAGCGACACATATGATGGCCGGTTTCCCGATAATGAAGCCACCCTATTAACCCTGCCCGGCAGTGGCCCCTATACCGCGGCGGCGATTGCGGCGATTGCCTTTAACCGCAAAGCCGCGCCGGTGGACGGCAATATTGAGCGCGTTTTGGCGCGGCTTTATCATTTAGAAACCCCGCTGCCTGCGCTCAAGCCGCAGATTAAAGAAAAAAATGCGGCGCTGGTGCCGGCGGACCGGCCGGGCGATTTTGCCCAAGCCATGATGGATTTAGGCGCGACGCTGTGCACGCCCAAGCGGCCAAATTGTCTTATCTGCCCGTGGCAAAATGGCTGCGCGGCGCAAAAAGCGGGCGTTCAAGAGACGCTGCCCAAGCGCGCGCCGAAAAAGCCCAAGCCGACGCGCACGGGCATAGTTTATTGGTTGGAAAACGCCAAGGGCGAAGTGCTGCTGCATCGCCGCCCCGATAAGGGTTTGCTGGGCGGCATGTTGTGCTTTCCCTCCACCGGTTGGGATGCCGCCAATGACACCTCATTGCCGCAAGATATGCCGACCGGCTGGACGCCGCTGGACGCCGAGGTCATGCATGTGTTCACGCATTTTCGGCTCACCTTGCAGGTGCGCGCGCATCATGCGCCGAAAGGGTTTCGCAAACCCGCCGACCATATTTGGCTGCATCCGCGCGATTTCGCCGCCGCCGCCCTGCCTAGCCTGATGCAAAAAATATGGAAAGCCGTGCTGCTTTAAATATCGGAGAAATCGCCACTGCGACCTTTGCCTGCAACAAAACGCGCCGCTCCATCCGCTGCACCGGCTTGCAAACTTTTTTGACCGATTTGATTTTCAAATTTTAACGCGTCATCTATCGGCAAACCCCATTGGCGCAAAACACTGAGCCGATCATTGCGCATACAAATTTGCGGAAAAGCGGCCAATTGCGCGGCAATTTCCAACGCCGTATCCAAAGCCGCCCCATCATCAACCACCCGATTGGCTAGCCCGAATGACAAGGCCTCCTCAGTCCCGACCGATGCCGTGCCGGATTTTCTCTTCGTTTTTGGCTATAGCGACGACGCTGCGGTATTTACCGCCGCGCTAACCACTTTGGGTGCCTATATGCAGGACAGTCACTATGAAGAGGCAAATAAAAAGCTGGAGGAATTGGGGCTAAAGCCCAAAGACTAACCCTCATCCCGCACTTTTTGGCGGAGATTGTCGATGGGCACGAGTTTTCCGCCATCTTTATAATGCCAGAAGGTCCAGCCATTACAGCTGGGTGCGCCTTGCGCGGCGGCGCCCATTTTATGGATTGAGCCGCTTAATTCTCTGCCCGAGGC
>JAQWZC010000085.1 GCA_029253645.1 Alphaproteobacteria bacterium
GCCGGCACCGAGACTGTCGAGCGATTGCATAACTTTAAGTCTTTTCTCAGCTGTGTCCGTCAAGCCGTTGTTTTCATTGTAAGTAAGATATCCATAGGCGCGGGTTTTGGAGCGTCCAACGCGCCCGCGCATTTGATAAAGCTGGGCCAGTCCAAACATATCGGCGCGATGAATGACGATTGTATTGGCCGACGGAATGTCGAGGCCGCTTTCAATAATCGAGGTGGAGAGCAGCACATCATATTGCCCGTCGTAAAACGCGTTCATGCGAGTTTCCAATTCACCCCCCGCCATTTGCCCGTGCGCCGTGACATATTTCACTTCCGGCACGGTTTCAGCGAGATACGCCTCCATTTCCGGCAAATCGGCAATGCGCGGCACGATAATAAAGCTCTGTCCGGTGCGATATTTCTCGCGCAGTAGCGCCTCGCGGATACCGACCGGATCAAACGGCGTCACATAAGTGCGCACAGCCAGCCGGTCAACCGGCGGCGTAGCGATAAGCGACAGGTCGCGCACGCCGGTCAGCGCCATTTGCAGGGTGCGCGGAATGGGCGTGGCGGTGAGCGTCAGCATATGCACTTCGGCGCGCAGGCTTTTCAGCCGTTCCTTATGCACCACGCCGAAATGCTGCTCCTCATCAACAATCACCATGCCAAGCCGCGAAAAGGAGATGTTTTTCGCCAGTAAAGCATGTGTGCCGATGACGATATCAACCGCGCCGGACGCCAAGCCCTCTTTGGTTTTGGCCGCCGACGCCGTGCCGACCAAGCGCGATAATTCGGCAATCTCAACCGGCAATCCAGCAAAACGCTCGCGAAAGGTTTTGGCATGTTGGCGCGCCAGCAGGGTTGTCGGCGCGACCACGGCGACTTGTTTGCCAGACATGGCGGCGATAAAGGCCGCGCGTAAGCCGACCTCGGTCTTGCCAAAGCCGACATCGCCGCAAATCAAACGGTCCATCGGGCGGCCACTGCCCAAATCATCAATCACCGCCTCAATGGCGTCGAGTTGGTCTTCAGTCTCCTCAAACGGGAAACGCGCCGCAAACTCATCATAAACGCCAATATCCGGCGTCATCACCTCGCCATCGCGCATGGCGCGCTCGGCGGCAGTTTTAATGAGTTCATCGGCAATCAGTTTGATTTTTTCTTTCAGCCGCGCTTTACGCATTTGCCACGCGACACCGCCGATTTTATCGAGGTTCACGGTCATATCATCACCGCCAAAACGGCTCAGCAACTCAATGTTCTCGACCGGCAGAAACAGCCGCGACTCGCCGTGATAAACCAGCTTGAGGCAATCATGCGGCGCGCCGCCGACATCAATGGTTTGCAGGCCCTCAAAACGGCCAATGCCATGCTCAACATGCACAACATGGTCGCCCGGCGTCAGACTCGATGCCTCAGTTAGAAAGTTTTCAGCTTTTTTGCGGCCCGGGCGTCGCACCATGCGGTCACCCAAAATATCCTGCTCGGTCAGCACGCTCATTGTGTCCGTGCTAAAGCCGTTTTCCATGCCCATAATGGCAATGCGCGGCCCCTGCCCCGCCTGTGGCACACGCCAAACGGGCAAGGTCTCAAGCGGCGGCGCGCCATGCTCTTTCAGCAATGTCTCGAGCCGCTCTTGCGCGCCACGGCTGGAGGCCACCAAAAGCAGAGCGCGTCCGGCCTTTTGCTCGGCAATAATATGCCCCGTCACCGTGTCAAACAGATTGATATCTTGCTGCTTGCGCTCGGCGGCAAAACTGCGACCGGCGCGGCCATTCAGCGTCACCCCGTCAGGATGCTCAAACGCGCCAATGCTGCGCCACCGGTTTTCATTAATAATTTGCTGCCATTCATCGGCCAAAATATAAAGCGCGTCAGGGGCCAGCGGCTTGATGATGCGCCGCCCATCACTGTCTTTCCCGCCTTGCTTGGCATCGGTTTCCATCGCCTCTTGGCGCGCCTGATAATAATCGGCGATTTGCTCATGCCGGTCATGCAGCGCGCTTTCGGTCTGGTCATCAGCGACATAAAGCGCTGCGCCGCAATGGTCGAACAGCGTTTCCAGCGTGTCATGAAATAGCGGCAGCCAATGCTCCATGCCCTGATAGCGCGCGCCATCACTAATGGCGGCGTAAAGCGGGTCATTATCCATCACCGTGCCGAAACTTTGCACATAGCCCCGCCGAAAACGCAGCACGGCTTCATCATCAAGATGAATTTCACCCGCCGCGGTGAGGTTTAATGCGCTTAGCTGGCCGACCGTGCGCTGGCTTTCCACCTCAAACGGGCGAATGGATTCCAACGTGTCGCCGAATAAATCAAGCCGCACCGGCGTATCACTGCCCGGCGCATAAAGGTCGATAATGCCGCCGCGCACCGCATAATCACCCGGCTCCATGACGGTTGAACAGCGCGCATAGCCATTGCTGCTCAAAAATTGCGTCAGCGCATCAACATCAATCTGATTGCCCGGCTTCATGGCCAGCGATAATCCGGCCAGCTTGTCGCGCGCCGGTAGTCTTTGCGCCGCCGCCGAAATCGTGGTTATCAAAATATGCGCTTGGCCCTCCAATATGGGCAGCTGCGCCAGACTTGCCATGCGCTCCGACATCACCGCAACCTGCGGCGATAGCCGGTCATAGGGCAAGCAATCCCAAGCGGGCAAATAAAGCGTCGGAATATCAGCCGCGAAAAAGGCCAGCATATCGCGCATGGCAATGGCGGCGGAGGCATCGCGCGCAATATAGACCAGCCGCCCGCCATCGCGCCGCGCCAAATCAGCCAGCACGAGGGGCTGATAGCCTTCGGGCGCGCCACCCACGGCCAATTTGCCGTGATGCGATATTAGTTTTTCAATCTGGGCCTCATCCATGCCTGCCTCTTTCTTTTGGTTTTTGGCAGTTTACATGTGTGCGAGGCTGAGCAGACGGTCGAGCAAGGGCGAGCGCACATCATCCGGCACATCCTCGCGCCCCGTCGCCCAGCTAAACAGCTTATCGTCGGGCAGCTCAAGAATACGCTGATAATCCGGCAGTTCTTCCTCGGATAAATCGCCAAGCACCACATCGGCAAATTTGCCAAAGATAATATCCATTTCCTTAATGCCGCGATGGCAGGAGCGGAAATGTAATTTGCGGCGTTCGGCGTTAAGCTCTTGTGTCATGATTAACCTCTGGTGCGTTTTATAGCAGAGCGGGGCTGAAAGTCATCAGCCTGATGCGCGTCATATAAGCCCTTTTCTGTGCTAGGCTAATGCCGATTCAAAAAGCAGGAAGACCATGCGCCCGACACGGCTCGATACATTATTCGCAGATGCCACAACCCTGCCCGGCATTGGCCCGAAGCTGGGCAAGCTGCTGGCCGAGTTTACCGGCGATAAGGTGATTGATTTACTGTTTCACCTGCCCGCCAATCTGATTGATCGTCAATATCGCCCCTCATTGGCTGAGGTGGAAGATGGCCGCATTGCGACTTTTGATGTTGAGGTGATGAAGCATGACGCGCCTCCCAATATGGGCAAGCGGCGCAATCTGCCCTATCGAATTTTATGCGGTAATGAGACCGGCTATGTATCGCTGGTGTTTTTTCGTGCCCGCGGCGATTGGCTGACCAAGGCCATGCCCGTCGGCGCGCGGCGTATGGTGTCGGGGCGCGTCGAGCGCTTTCGCGAGCAACTGCAAATCGTGCATCCCGACCATATGCTGCCGCAAGCCGAGTTTGAAAAACTGCCGATTGTTGAGCCGGTTTATCCGCTCACGGCAGGACTGTCTGCCAAGGTTTTGATGAAGGCCATTCAGGCCGCACTGCCACAATTGCCTGCCCTGCCCGAATGGCAAGAAGCCGAATGGCTGAAACAGCAAGGCTGGGACGATTGGCACAGCGCGGTTCAAACCGTGCATCGGCCGGAAAATATGGCGGCGTTGGAGCCGCAAAATCCGGCCCGCGTGCGCCTTGCCTATGATGAGTTGCTGGCGCATCAATTGGTGCTGGCCTTGGTGCGCCGCGACCGCAAAAAGCAACAAGGCCGCGCTTATCCTGCCGCCGATGAGATGCAGGCGCGTTTGCTAGCCCTGCTGCCCTTCCCGCTTACCGGCTCGCAAGAAGCCGCGATTGCCGATATTCGCGCCGATATGGCCGCGCCCATGCGTATGCTGCGCTTGCTGCAAGGCGATGTCGGCAGCGGTAAAACCGTCGTCGCGATGATGGGCATGTTGCAGGCCGTGGCCAATGGCGCACAAGCCGCGCTGATGGCGCCGACTGAAATTCTCGCCCGCCAACATGCTGACACGCTGGGGCCGTGGCTCGATGAGCTTGGCATTAAATGGCAATTAATGACGGCGCGAAATAAGGGCAAGCTGCGCGCCGAGAACCTTGAAGCGCTGAGCGCTGGGGATGTGCAAATCGCCATCGGCACGCATGCGCTGTTTCAAGATGACGTCGCCTTTCAGAATTTGGGGCTGGCCGTGGTTGATGAGCAGCATCGGTTTGGCGTGCAGCAGCGTATGGCGCTTTCGACCAAAGGCCATGGCGTTGATGTGCTGGTGATGACGGCGACGCCAATTCCGCGCACGCTCACCCTCACCGCCTATGGCGATATGGATGTCTCGCGCATGCCCGATAAACCGCCCGGGCGTCAGCCTGTCGATACGCGGGTTATTTCAATGGATCGCTATGCGGAAGTGGCGCAAAGCCTGGGCAATGCCATAAAGGATGGCGCGCGGGTTTATTGGGTCTGTCCGCTGGTCAGCGAAAGCGAATTGATTGATTTGGCAGCCGCCGAAGACCGCGCCAAAGCACTGCATGCCATTTATGGCGACACGGTCGGCATTGTGCACGGGCAAATGAAGGCGGCAGAAAAAGACGCGGTGATGGCGCGCTTCGCCGCCGGTGAGATTTCCATTTTAGTCGCCACAACAGTGATTGAGGTCGGCGTGAATGTGCCCGAAGCAACCGTGATGGTGATTGAACATGCCGAGCGTTTCGGGCTGGCACAATTGCATCAGCTGCGCGGACGGGTTGGTCGCGGGCGCGATAAATCAAGCTGCGTGTTGCTCTATCGCGGGCCATTGGGCGAGACCTCGAAAGCGCGATTGACCATTATGCGCGAGACAGAAGACGGCTTTAAAATTGCTGAAGAAGATTTGCGCCTGCGCGGTGCCGGCGAAGTGCTGGGCACACGCCAAAGCGGTCTACCCGCTTTTCGGTTGGCTGATTTGGAAGCGCATGCCGATTTGCTGCCTGCCGTGCATGATGATGTGAAATTGCTGCTGGAGCGCGACCCTCTGTTGAAATCGCCCCGCGGCGAAGCCTTGCGTGAATTGCTCTATTTGTTCCGCCGCGATGAGGCGATGCGGTTTTTGCAATCGGGCTAGCGGTCTGAATCGCTCTCTTCATCGGCCAGTCCGGCTGAGATGACGAGACGCGCGCCCTCCTCCACCGTCATGTCGAGAATGGTCAATTCATCTTCCGGCACGAATAAGAGAAAGCCTGATGTCGGATTGGGGGTGGTCGGCAAAAACACGCCAATCATCGCCTTGCCGGTTGCGTCATTCACGCGTCGGTCGGCCGCTTTGGTGATAAAAGCAATGGCGTTAAGCCCTTTGCGCGGATATTCAATCAGCGCGACCTGGCTGAAGCTCGCGCCATCCTCGCGCACTGCGGTTTGAAAGATCTGTCGCAGCGCCGTGTAAACCGTACCCGCCATCGGAATTTGGCGTATCAGCCGGTCGGCCAATCGCAACAAGCCGCGCCCTAAAAAATTCGCCGTCAGCCCGCCAATAATGGTCAGCAAAACGAGAGCCAGCACAACGCCGACGCCCGGAATGTCAAATGGCAGATAGGTAGTCGGCCAATAAATCTTCGGTATCCAAGGGCGGAAGTAATTATCGAGAAATTCGACAAACCACAGCATGAGATAAAAGGTGATGTAAATCGGCGCGGTGACGACAAGGCCGGTCAGAAAATAGGTTCTCAGCGCGCCCAATAATGTGCGTCTCTTTTTCGGCGGGTCTAGAATTTCGCTCATAACTGATTATGTGGTGATTCCGGCATTTTACAGAAACTCGAAAAGCGCCTCGACGGTTTG
>JAQWZC010000108.1 GCA_029253645.1 Alphaproteobacteria bacterium
AGCAATCAGGCTTTCTTTCAACTCTTTATAATTTTCAATAATGCCATTATGCACAACCGCCACGCGCTCGCCGCGATGCGGGTGGGCATTGGTCGTAATGGCCGGGCCATGCGTCGCCCAGCGCGTGTGGCCGATACCGATAGAGCCACCAAGCGGCGATGCGGCCAAAGTCTCGCGCAAGGCATCGAGTTTTCCCTCGGCGCGGCGGCGGTCCAAATGGCCGCCATCAATGGTAGCAATACCGGCGCTGTCATAGCCGCGATATTCAAGCCGCTTCAGGCCGTCAAAAATCGATTGGGTTATATCGCCCGTGCCGATAACGCCGATAATGCCGCACATAATTAACTGTCCTTTTTTTCATTGCGGGCGCGGAACTTGCGGCCCCAGCCTTTGATTTCCCGCTCCGGTGCGCGGGTGACCACCAGCGCATCATCAGGCACATCTTTCGACACGGCAGAAGACGAGCCGAGATAAGCGCCTT
This sequence comes from Alphaproteobacteria bacterium, assembly GCA_029253645.1. Classification (GTDB taxonomy): domain Bacteria; phylum Pseudomonadota; class Alphaproteobacteria; order RS24; family RS24; genus UBA8337. The sequence goes on from JAQWZC010000108.1 coordinate 482, forward strand.
TGCCGATAGTGACCGGCGCAATCAAGGATGAGTTGGAACCGATAAACGCGCCATCGCCGATTTTGGTGATGTGCTTGTTATAGCCGTCATAATTACAGGTAATCGTGCCCGCCCCGATATTAACGTCCATGCCCAGTTCGGCGTCGCCAATATAAGATAAGTGGCTGACCTTCGCGCCCTTGCCGATATCGGCTTTTTTGGTTTCGACAAAATTACCGATTTTCGCTTCATCACCAATTACCGTGCCCGGACGCAGCCGCGCATAGGGGCCGATTTGCGCGTCTTGGCCGATACGCACACCCTCTAAATGAGTGAAGGCTTTAATAATCGTGCCATGCCCGATGGCCACACCACCATTGATTTTAACATGCGGTTCCAAAATCACATCGGCGGCAATCTCAGTGTCGAAACTTAAAAATACGCTGTCAGGGTCTTGCATGCCGACGCCCGCATCGAGAAATTTCTGCCGCAGGCGCGTTTGCATCAGCGCCTCGGCTTTCGCCTGACCGGCGCGACTATCGACGCCCATTGTGTCTTCAGGGCTGGCCATCACCATCGCCGTGGTCGCACCGTCTTGATGCGCCAACGTCACCAAATCAGGCAGATAGAACTCGCCTTGTGCATTCTCATTGCTCAGTTGCGGCAGATATTTCGCCAGTGCCGCGCGTGACAATCCCATCGCGCCGCCATTGCAAAGGGTCAGGGCGCGGGTCGCCGCATCGGCATCTTTAAATTCCACAATCGCGGTCGGCGTTTCCCCCGCCAGCACCACGCGACCATAGGCGGCGGCGTCATCGGGTTCAAAAGCCAGCACCGTCACATCGGCCTCATGGTTTGCCAATTCGGCTAGCACCTCAGAGCGCATTAAGGGCGTGTCGCCAAACATCACGACAAAACGCTCATGCTTATCATTGGCGGAAAAAGCGGCGCGCACCGCATCCCCCGTGCCAAGCTGTTGCTCTTGAATGCAATGGGTGGTGGCGATATCCAAGCTGTCAGCATAGGCGCGCACAGATTCTTGATCGGGCGCGGTCACCAACAACACCTCGGCTGCGCCTGCCGCACCGGCAACCGCCATAGCGTGACCCAGCATCGGGCGGCCTGCTATCTCGTGCAGCACTTTGGGCAGCGCCGATTTCATGCGTGTGCCTTTTCCGGCGGCCAAAATAATTGCGGCGAAACATGTCATTGTCGAAACCTCTTCAATCCTCGCCCTGTATAGGCGGCGTCGATGAGATAACGAAATCAAACAGTTTTTCGCTTTGTTACGGTAGAAGGGCTTGGTGGTTCCGCCCTAGCTTGCCAGCGCTTCAACCCCGATATCTTCAAGCAACTCATTGCCTGCCATCACGGCGTCGGACAGGCCGCCAACGGCGGAGAGCAGATTATGCGCATAGAATTGCGCCGAGGCCATTTTGCGTTGGTCGAATTGCGGCTCAACCGAATT
>JAQWZC010000121.1 GCA_029253645.1 Alphaproteobacteria bacterium
TTTGCGCCGTCTTCGACCAAGCATAGGGCACATTCCGTGACCAGTTTTGAGGTCACTTTATAGCCCGGGTCACCATCGCCTGAAATCGATGAGACAAAAGTCTCGCCGCCTTCCGTATCGACAATAAATTTGCAATCAAACCAGCCATTATCGCGCTCTTCCTGAGACGGGCCTTCGCCCGGCTGTTTGAGCAAGGGCCGCACCAGCTTACGCAAAGGGGTCATGATAACCAGCCCCATCGCCGCCAGCCCCAACAGCCCCTTTAAGGCGCGCCAGCGCGTCGGGTGATAGGCAAATTCCTGATAGACGAAATCCGCGCCATAGGGTTCTTGACGCTCGCCCAATAAAGCCGCCGAGCGGCGCACCACACGCGTATTGGCCGCGGCCATGATGAAGGGCGAGGAGAAGCCTTTGACTTCCGGTTTTTTGGCAATGGCAAAACCGTCGCGGCTGGCTTTTTCCATGGCGGGCGTCGTGCTACCTGCCGGATTGAGCAAAAACGGATCGGTTAAATCATCGCCCAAATCAAGCTCAGGCATGGAGAAAATGGTTTCCAATGTGCCGCCCGAGGCATCGCCCTGATAGGAGTGAAACGATTCAATGCGCTTAATCGGCGCGGCGGTTTGGGTGACCGAGAAATAGCTGCCCAAATCGGACGGGATGGAATCGAAGCCGCAAGAAGGAATAATCCGCACGCCCTTGGCGGCGGCTTCTGCATGATGTTTTTCAATCAGCCCTTTGACCCAAAAATTCTCGCCGGTGATATCGACATAATGAGTGGCGTTTTTGACGCAAGCCGCGACCAGATTGGAGCCATAGCGATGAAACGGACCGGCGGTCGATAAGACCACTTTGGCGCGCGCCGTGATGGCTTCCAAAGCGGCGACATCATCCGCCTCGGCAATCAGAACCTCAACATTGGCGCCGCTTTTTGTATTGATGGCGTGCAATTTATCGCCATTGCGACCGGCAATCGCCCAGCTCAGGTCTTTTTTGAGCCCGTGCAAATAATCAACACAAAGGCGACCCGTAAAACCGGTCGCGCCATACACCACAATATCCAAATCTTTCATCTTATTTATCCCTATTTTTCGTTACTTTTCTGCCCTAAGGCCTAAAAAACCGCCTAAATTCTGCTTGCGGCCCTCATTCAGCCGCAACTAACCCAAAAAACAATATAGGCACCAATCGCCGCATGTGGCGAACTAATACTTTACTTTGCGCCGCTTGCATGTTTTGTAAGGCCATCTGCCCTTCGCGACAAGCTTCCAAGGTCAGCCGAGCCTTAAGATTCAACTGCGGCTCAAACTACGCGATTCAAGTGAAGCTTTACGAAGGAAAGATTATGATTACAGGTACCGTAAAATGGTTCAACGCCGATAAAGGCTATGGTTTTATCGCCGTTGATGGTCAAGACGATGTGTTTGTCCACATCACCGCTGTGCAAGCAAGCGGTCTGAACCTTAAAGAAGACATGAAAGTGTCTTTTGAAAAAGAGCAAGGTTCAAACGGCAAATATTCAGCAGTCAATCTGACTGAAGCTGACTAAAGCTGACTGACAAATTCGGGAAAGGGGATAGCTGCATAAGCTACCCCCTGCCCCACAAAACTTCCGACTTTAAGACGCGCCCTCTCAAGATATGCGCTCCGCTCACCCAGCCAGATGGGCTGGATTTCCAAAAATCGATTTAAACGCCGACTTCCAACATGCGCTGGAAGGCCGGACGCGCTTGCACATTTTCCAGCCATGCTTTGATGGCAGGATAATCGGCAAAATCCGGACGCATGGAAATAAACAGCAAGCCAAAACCCATCAAACAGTCGGCAGCGGTGAAATTATCGCCACCAAAATAGGCGTTCTCGCTCAAATGTTTTTCCATGAATTTCACAGCTTTTAATTGCTCTTCACTGATGCGGGCTTCCAACTGCGCGCCCGCCGTCTCAGCCTGGCCGACATAGACCGACAATAAAAACGGCAAAAACGGCGCGCCCTCGGCGGCGTGAATCCATTCAATATATTTCGGAAAGTCCTTATCATCAGGGCGCGGATGCAGCTTGTGATCGGGGTCATATTTGGCCATTAAATATTCGGCAATCGCGCCGGTTTCGGCAATCACCAGACCGTCATCTTCCAATAGCGGCGATTTGCCCATCGGGTGAATGTCCAGCAAGCTGGCCGGTGCCAGATTGGTTTGCGTGTCGCGCTTATGATGCACAATGTCATGCAGCACTTGCAGTTCTTCCAACAGCCAGACCAAACGTTGCGAGCGCGATGCGTTGAGGTGGTGAAGTTTTAAGCTCATTTTTATGTCTCCCCTAAAGCTGACGGAGGATAGCTACGCTATCGGGCATAAGCAATAGGCCGCCATCCGATTAGCGCGTATTGCGCCATTGCCGGATAAACCAGCGCATGAATTTTATAAAGGTCGAGATGCGCAGCGTCAAAATGGGCGGCGCGATGAGCAGCAAAAGCAACAGCGCGCCCCAGCCCTCAAAGAAAAATTCTTTCATAAATATCCCTAAAGCTGCTGATAAAGCGCCTCTTCAAAGGCGGCAAACACCGCTTTGGATGCCGGATTATAGCAGGGCAGCATTTGCATCATCACCGTGCCGCCAATGCGGCTGGCCGGGTCAACAAAGAAATAAGTGCAATACAGCCCCGACCATGCCGCGCTATGGGCGCGGCGGGTTTGGGTGTCGGTCTCATTCATAAAAAGACCATAGCTCCAGCGTTTGGTGATGCCGGGAAACCATTCATGTTCATCGACCAGCAAAGCATTGGTAGAGGGTTGCAGCGGCACTTCTAATTCGCCGATTTGATTGCTCAGCATCATATCGGCATAAGTCGCGCCCAGCACCGGCCCGCTCGGCCCCATGCCGCGATTGAGCAGCAAGCGCATAAAGGCCAGATAATCGGTCACATTGGACAACATGCCACCGCCGCCCAGATAAGGCGGTTTGGTGACCAGTGGCATCAGCGCCGAGGCGTCGGTCATACTGCCATCCGCGCCGTCGCGTAAATTAAGCGGCACAACGCGCTCGACCCCCAACACGCTGGCGTCAAAACTACTATGCTGCATTCCCAGCGGCTCAAAAATATGCGCTGTCATATGGGCGTTCAAATCCGTGCCGGTGACCGCTTCAATAATTTTTCCGACCCAATCAAGCCCAATGCCATATTCCCAATTCGTGCCCGGCTCAAATAAAAGCGGTGCCGACATGAAATCATCATTATCAGAAGCCAACGGCGCGATTTTGCCCTCCGCTTCCAATTGCGCCAACACATCATCATGAAAGCTATAGCCAAACCCCGCCGTATGGGTCAGCAAATGATGCAGGGTAATGTCGGTTTCAGGCGTCGTGAATTCAATCGCATCGCCATTGCGGCGCGCGAGCTTCACCTCACCCAAAGCCGGTAAAATCTCTTTCATATTTTGGTCGAGCGACAGCTTGCCTGCCTCTACCAATTGCAGAGCCGCGACGGTGACCACCGGCTTGGTCATGGAGGCAATGCGGAAAATATGATTGCCGGTCAAGGACTGCCCGTCAAAACCGCCATGCTGGCCCTCGCACAGGCTGGCATCCCCATCCGTTGCGCCAAAAGAAACAAACGGAATCTTATGCGTCTCTGCGCTTTGCGCCACCGCCTGTTTAATAATGTCCAACATAATGCACTCCCTCAGCCCAACTCAGCCTAACTAGGGCGCTAGCCTAGACCGAAGCCAAAAGGCGACGCAAGCGATGAAGCGGTTTTAGGGCAATTTATCGGCAATGCGCTTCGGCGCGGCAGCGATTGGCCTCAAGTGGGAGCATTTTTGTGCACGCTCCGGGACCCAGCTCGGCCTTCTTGCCATAGCGGTCTCGGCAATAATGTACGGCCATGGCCGCCACCATATCGCGTTGGGTGTAAATATAGGCAGCCGAAATCCGGGTGCCGTCAAAATGAACCACCATTTCCTCATCCGCCGCTAGAGCCGGTGGTGCTAACGCCATACCAAGCGGCACGGCAATGAGTATAAAAAGGCGTTGTATCATCTTGCGCATATCACTTTCCTATCGGCCTTCACCCTAAACCGCAATGCGGCCCGCCAGCCATAAATAGGCTTTGCTTCACCTCGCATCTTAGGCCTATTTTGGGTAAAGTGAGACAGTCACAATGAGTTATTATTTATTCATGACCGCAGCGGCGATTTGCTTTTTAAGCGTCGCCGTTCACGGCATTTGGGGTAGGCACATTTATTTGGGCCTCATCGCCGACACCAATTTACCGGCGCGCGAAAAATCAATCAGCGCTGTGTCATGGGATGTTTTCAGCGTCATGTTACTGGTCAGCGGCCTATCATTAGTGTTTGTCGCGATTACCCCGCAAGCCATTTGGATGGCCTATCCTATCATCGCCATGCACCTGCTGGGCGCGGGCGTTTTCATCCGGCTCATGATGAAGGGCCATAAGGAGCTTGCCGCCCTGCCCGGTGCCTATCTATTGGTGGCCATCGGTCTGTTTAGTTTATGTGCTGTTGAGCTTGGCTCATGAGACATTTTCACAGCATGAGACATTTTCACAGGAAGCCTAAGAGCCGCTCTTGGGCCGTCGCATTTTGCCTCGGACTGTTTTTCAGCCTTTTATGCATGTCGATAAATGCGCGAGCTCAAATTATTGGCGACATTCAAGCCGATGTTAGTTTGGAAATAATGAACCACGGCAGTTCGATGAACGGCTTTGGTTTATCCGCCATGCGCTATCAAGACAAGCAACGCCTCAAGCGTTTACGCGAACGCTATTTGTATCTTAATCCCAAAAGAAAAGGCGTCGTTTCGGTCTATGATGTCGATACAACAAGCAGCGAAGCGGCCTCTATTGATTTTTTTGGACGAAGTTAATGACGACACTGAGGCATCAAATAAAGCGCCGTAAATCGGGATGTTTCATCATCTTTTATGATGCCAATGCCATAATTTCATAAACATCTTGCGATGAAGTGATGGGGCGTGGATTGGCCAATACCACCGGATGCGCCAAAGCATATTCGCTGATTTGCTGCTTCAGCGCATCATCGGCACCGACCGCGCTCAACGTGCCGGGCAGACCCAAATCATCGACCAAACGCCGCACGGCATCACTGGCGCTCATATTTTCAGCACCCAAAGCAGCGGCAATCTGTTTTTGTTTATCGCTTGTGAAAGACAGGTTCCAGTCGAGGACGGCAGGCAGAAACACGCAAGATGTCACCCCATGCGGCACCCCGCCCAGCGCGCCAAGCAAATAGCCAAGCCCGTGACTGGCGCCATGCATGACCCGCCCAATGGACGCCGTCGCCAGCCATACTGCATGCATGCTTTCGAGCCTTGCCGCGATATCATCAGGCGCTTGCTTTGTGCGGCGCAGCGATTTGGCGAAAAGTGCCAGCGCGCCCAAAGCCTCAGCCTGAATAAGCGGGCTGCTATCGGGCGCACAAATGCCTTCAATCGCATGGTCAACTGAGCGTATGGCGGTGGACAGCCAAAGCGCCTCGGGTGTGTGAATGGCTATGTTCGGGTCGAGTATGACCGTATGCGGGCAAATATGCGTGCCGCCCAAAAGCTCTTTCGTGCCAGTCACCGGATTTATGCCACCGGCAAATTCAGTATGCTCGGCACCCGACAATGTCGTCGGCAAGCAAATATGGCGCGGGCCGCCGGGCCCTTCGCTGACTTGCCCGATGCGGGCTGATAAGGCCTCGACCGTATCGATATTTTCCCGCAAGCAGATAATCACCGCCTTGGCCGCATCAATAATACTGCCACCCCCCACCGACAATATAATATCGGCATGGGTATCGCGGATGGCATGCGCGGCGGCCACCACATCGCCAAACGGGGTATGCTCGGAAACATTGTGAAACAGGCCGACACATTGCGCGCCCAGACCTGCCTGCAAGTCGCTAATGACGGGTGTTTTAGTGACCAGTGAGGCGGTTGTGAGAATAAAAACCCGGTCCGTATCGGAGATTTCTTCGCGCATTGCCGCACCCGCCGCCTGCCCCCAACGAATACGGGCGCGCGGGACGTAATCATAAACACCTGATGGTGGCAATTCGAAATTCATCATAACGGTCTCCGATTATGGTCGCTCGGTAATAAGAAAAACACCCATGCGGAAAAAAGGCTCAGCATAGGAGCCAGTTAAGTCTCCTTGATACCCATCAGCGTAAACTGAACCTCGTTTCAGAGGCAATATGCGATGCGCGAGAAATCAGGACGTTTTTATTAGTTTTTTATCTTAAATGTTAGCTTCAGGCTAATTGGCTGACTAACTGGGATGCTAAAGCAGAACCGCTCAAAAAAGCATCCTCGACTTTGGAGCCTCTGCACCAGTCACCAACCGCAGACAGCCCCAT
>JAQWZC010000138.1 GCA_029253645.1 Alphaproteobacteria bacterium
TCTCCATCGCCGCATCATCGGGCATGGCATAATTTCCGGCCAAGACGTTGGCAATGAATTTAGACTGTTGCTCAGCCAGATTAACCAGCGTCGGCAAGGGTTGCGCCAGGCCGACAAAAAACAAATTGCGCCAGCCCGGTTTCACCATGCGACGATAAAGCGGAAACTTATTATCCGCCGCCGTCAGGGCGTTTTGCTTCAAAAACGGAAATGAGATGCGATAGCCGGTTGCCCAAATAATCACGTCGATATTCTCGCGACTGCCATCAGCGAAACGCACGCCATCGCCATCGAGCTTTTCAAGGCCGCCCTTCACCGCCACATCACCGCAGCCGAGGCGGGTTAGAAACTCGCCCGAGACGGAAGGATGCGCCGTCAGCACCTCATGGTCGGGTTTGGGCAGGCCATAATCTTCCATATTGCCGATGGCTTTTTTAATCGCCATTTGACCGAGCTTAAGGCCAAGAGCTTGCGGCATCCAAGCCGGCATGACCGATTTATCAGCCGGTTCGCCATTTAGATATTTCGGCAGCACCCATACGCCGCGCCGCGCCGAGATGAAAGCGCGCTTGGCAATCGGGCGTTGGGAAACTTCTGAGGCAATATCCATTGCCGAATTGCCGACACCGACTACCAGCACGTTTTTGCCGCGCAAATAATGCGGCTCAAACGGCGAGTCATAATCATGGCTGTGCATTTGAATACCGTTAAAATTATCGCCATATTCGCGCGGAATTTTAGCGTCCCAATGATGGCCATTGGCCACCACAAGCGCGCCATATTGACGGGTCTCCCCACTCGACAGGGTGACATGCCAGACGCCATCATCATCGCGGCGCGCATCATCGACGGCTGTGTTGAACGTGATGTTGTCGCGCAGGCCGAAATGGTCAACATAGTCATTGAAATATTGAAATAATTGCGAGTGATGGGGAAAATCCGGCCAGTCATCGGGCACCGGAAAATCCTCAAAGGCCAGTCGAAATTTCGAGGTATCAATGTGCAGACTTTGATAGCAGGCCGATTTGCCATTGGGATTATTATGATACCAATTGCCGCCAATATTGTCCGACATTTCAAACTGCTCATAGGCAATGCCGAAATCTTTCAGCCGCTTGGCGGTGGTAAAACCGGAACAACCGGCGCCGACAATACAAACCTTCATGCCCGCGGGCAGCGCATCAACCATCATCATCTCCCTTACGTGCCGAGAGGTTGGCATAATCCGGCGCGTTAAGAAAGAGGCGGAAAAGGATGCTCTTTGTCGCTGTCGAGCCATAAATCATATTTACCCATAATGCGGGTAAAGACCGGCCAATCGAGAAAGCGCATCACCCAGGCCTGCACATGCGGCAGCACCATATCGCTGTCGAACCAGTCGGCATCGGCGATGCGGAACTGGCGCACGAAAGGCAGAAGCGCAATATCGGTGAAGCCCGCCGCCGCTCCGGCCAGCCAGCCATTGGCGAGGCGCGGCTCGATGTCTTGCAACATTTCATGACAGGCGGCGCGGTGTTCTAACGCATCAGCCCCTCCATAGCGTGTGGCGTATTTATAGCGATCGAGATGATGCTTGAAATCGTCGTCGAACATATCAATCAGCGCGTCGTCCTTATGCGCCAACCAGCCATGCGGGTCGGCCTGTGCCAGCGCCCAATCCATCACGACGCGGCTTTCATCGAGCACCTCGCCGCTTTCCAATTGCAAGACCGGCACCGTGCCTTTGGGCGAAAGTTCAAGCATATGAGC
>JAQWZC010000080.1 GCA_029253645.1 Alphaproteobacteria bacterium
ATGATAACCCGGGCACGAATAGTGACGGCATCACGACCTCTGACAGCTTTGGCGGCTTTAACGGCGCGCCCGACCGATTTAATTGGACGATGCGGGGCCGCAGCGAAAAATTTATCGCCTATAATAATTACCGCCGCGTATTGACGCCTTATGCCGAGATGATTGGCCAGCACCATATCAACCAAGAGGTTATGCGTTATGAAAAGCACCGCGTCTGGGAGGTTGAGGGCAATTTGAAGGATAATTTCCGCCATGTTTATGCGCGCCGCGTATTTTATATTGATGAGGACACGAAGGGCATTGTCGCCACTGAGATTTATGATGGCCGCGGCGATTTATGGCGCGTGCAAGAATTGGGCGGCGGCGTGCAATATGAATTGCCGCTATGTGGCGGTTCGGGCGACACGGTCTATGACCTGATGGTCGGGCGCTATTTAATGTTGGGGCTGATTAATGAGGAAAAGCCGATAGACTTTGACGCCAACCACCTCGACGCCGATCGCTATACCCCGGCCAATATGCGCCGCTTGGGGCGTTAGCGCCGTTTTGTCGCTGCATGAGGGGTGCGCCGTTTCGGCTCTCCCTTTCCGCTTGCCCTTTACGCAGTGAGTTTTTATGTTAAGACCTAACAGGGCGGAATTTCCGTTTGGGAGGATATAATGAATAAATCGACTTCGTCAGCGCGGGCAGTTTCTGTGCGCCGCGAGATAAACATGTTGAATGCGCTGGGTGCGCTTTGCTTGGCTGTTTGCACGGCGCTTATTTTTGCACCGTTTGCGCCGGCTCTGGCCGATGACCATAAAAACCATAACGGCACTGATGGCGGCATGACGCCGCGCGAATTTGCCATTCCCAGCAGCAAAGCCACTGAGGCGCTGCTGCTCGATGTGGCCCGCGCCGGCACGCGCATTGTCGCGGTCGGTGAGTTCGGCCATATTCTGCTCTCCGATGATAGCGGCGCAAGCTGGAAGCAAGCCGCTTCTGTGCCCACCCGCAACACGCTGGTCGGCGTCACTTTTATTGACAATCAAACCGGCTATGCGGTCGGCCATGCGGCGACAATTTTGAAGACCACTGATGGCGGACAAAATTGGACGATGCAATATAATGAGCGCAATGGCGAAACGCCGCTCTTTGCGGTCTATTTCGCCGATGCCCAAAACGGCATTGCCGTGGGCGGCTTTTCCTACACATTTGAAACCAGCGATGGCGGCAAAAATTGGACGCAGCGCAGCCTGGTTGAAGACAGCTATGATGATTTCCACCTGAATGATTTATTCGCCGACAAAAAAGGCAATATCTACATTCCGGCTGAGTTCGGCACGGTCTATAAATCGGTTGACCGCGGCCGCAATTGGAAAGCCATTGAAACCGGCTATGACGGCTCCTTCTGGGGCGGCTTCGGCCTCGATAATGGAGATGTGCTGGTCTATGGCATGCGCGGCAATGTCTGGCGCTCTTCCAATGCCGGCAAAAGCTGGAAAAAAGTTGAAACCGGCACTGACCAATCGGTCTCCGGCGGCACACAATTAGAAGATGGCCGCATTGTGCTGGCGGGTCTGTCCGGCACGGTTTTGGTGTCGGCCAATGGCGCGAAAAGTTTCACCAATCAGCCGCGCCCCGACCGCCTCAGCTTCGCCACCGCCATTGGCAAGGGCGGCGATGACATTATCCTGCTCGGCGCGCCGGGCATTAAGGCGCATAATCTGGGCAACTGATTTATCGTCTGATTTTGAATTTGAAACGGCCCCCTCGCGGGGCCGTTTTTTTATACGGTAAAAGCACTTGCCGAGCGAAGCGAGGCCTAGTGCGCCTTCCGCCCCACCACCAGTCGAAAAGCAATAAGTTAAATCGAAGTAAATAAAAAAAATAGCAATCTTGCGTCAAACGCTGTCATGGCTTTGTCTTGAGGTTGAGGGTTTTTCTTTGGGGGGTGTCGCCTGTTTAGGCGGCACAGGCCGATTTGAAGGAAACGGCACGGCATATTTACGCCCGCCGTGTGCTGCGTCTCGATGAAGATAGCTGGCAAACCACCGGTGGGGAGCTCTATGACGGGCGCGGTGAATTATGGCGTGTGCAGGAGGCCGGACAGGCCCCTGATTATCGTCCGCATTCGGGCCTTTGCTTCACCACAGGTGGGGAGTTCATTTATGACACTTTGGCAGGGCACTATCTCGGCCTCGCCATGAAGTCTGAACGTCCG
>JAQWZC010000151.1 GCA_029253645.1 Alphaproteobacteria bacterium
CATGGTGACCATGCCCAACACAAACCCGGTGATTGATGATGCCGCACTGGTTGACTTTATTACGCGCCGCGCCCGCGACACGGCTATCGTGCGCGTGCATCCCATGGCCGCGCTGACCAAGGGCTGCCTCGGGGCGCATATGACCGAGTTCGGCCTCTTGCGCGAAGCGGGTGCCGTCGCCTTCACCGATGGCGACCGCGCCGTGATGAATGCGCTGACCATGCGCCGCGCCTTATCTTATGCCGGCACATTTGACGCGCTGATTGTGCAGCACGCGATGGACCAAGATTTGCAAAGCGCCGGTGTGATGCATGAAAGCGAATTGGCGACGCGGCTCGGCCTGGCCGGTATTCCGGTGGCCGCCGAAACCGCCATTATTGACCGCGACCTGCGCCTCGTTGAATTGACCGGCGCGCGCTATCACATCGCGCTCATCTCATCGGCAGAAAGCGTCGAGACCGTGCGTGCCGCCAAGAAAAAAGGCTTGCCCGTCTCTTGCGGCGTGTCGGCAACGCATCTCATGCTCAATCAAAATGATGTTGAGAATTATCGGACCTTCGCCAAATTATCGCCACCGCTGCGCCGCGAGGAAGACCGGCTGGCATTGATAGCGGGTGTCGCTGACGGCACGATTGATGTCGTGGTTTCCGGTCACAATCCGCAAAATGAAGAAGCCAAGCGGCAGCCCTTCGCGCAAGCCGCCTATGGCACGGTGGGCGTCGAAACCCTGCTGGCCGGATTATTGACCCTGCATCATGCGGACGGTGTGCCGCTCGACAGGCTGCTGTCATGTGTAACTGCGCGTCCGGCTGAATTGCTGGGCTTGGAAGGCGGCACTTTAAGCGTCGGCGCACGGGCCGATTTTGCCATTGCCGACCTTGACGCCCCGTGGGTGGTGCATGCGGACACCTTGCGCTCCAAGTCGCAAAATGCTGCTATTGATAAAAGAAAAGTTCAAGGGCAGGTGCTCGCCTGCTATGTTGACGGCGAAGTGGTATTTGAGCTTTAAACAGCTTCTAGCTCTGGGGGGACATTATGAGTGAACCGGTCATTATTATTATGGGCTTGGCGTTTGGCTATCTGCTCGGCTCTATTCCGTTTGGTCTGCTGTTTACGCGCCTTGGCGGAAAGGGCGATATTCGCGATATCGGCTCGGGCAATATTGGCGCGACCAATGTGTTGCGCGCAGGAAGTAAAATTTTGGCTCTGGCCACGCTATTGGCTGACGCGGCAAAAGGCGGCCTCGCCGTCGCGCTTATCTGGCGCTTGGGCAGCGATACCGCCGCCTATATGGCCGGTGCGGCAGCTTTTATCGGTCACTTATTCCCGGTCTGGCTCGACTTTAAGGGCGGCAAAGGCGTCGCCGTATTTATCGGTGCCATGCTGATGCTGTCGCCGCTGACTGGCATTGCCTTTCTCATCATTTGGCTGGTCATGGCCATTGCGTCTCGCATCTCATCGCTCTCGGCCATTACGGCCCTGATTGCGAGCTTGCCCATTTTGGTATTTTTGGGCGAGGCGGATATTGCGCGTTTTGCGGCGCTTATGGTGGCCCTGTCTTTATGGGCGCATCGCGACAATATTGTGCGCTTGCGTAACGGAACGGAACCCAAAATCGGCAGTTAAAATCGACTGCCCACCAATAATAAAAATAAGGTGGTTGGATATGACCGAGAGATTCATCCCTGAGTCAAAATGAGCGTGCCGCTCGACCGGCAGCTTGCCTATTTCCGGCTGGCGCGCACCGACCAGATTGGGCCGGTGACGTTTCAGCGTCTGCTGACGGTTTATGGCACGCCTGAAAAAGCGCTGGATGCCCTGCCCGAATTATCGCAACGCGGCGGCCGCAAACGCCCGCTCAAAGCCTTTCCCATGCCCAAGGCCAAAGCCGAATATGGCCAAACCGACAAGCTGAATGGCGGCTATTTATTCTGGGGCGAGGAAGGCTATCCCAAGGCCTTGCAAGCCCTGCCCGATGCGCCGCCCGTGCTGGCCGCGCATGGCCATAGGGCTTTATTGGAAAAACCGATGATTGCGATGGTCGGTGCGCGCAATGCCTCCGCCGCGGCGCGTAAAATGACTGCCAATTTATCCGCCGGACTGGCCGCCGCCGGATTGGTCGTGGTCTCCGGCCTCGCCCGTGGCGTTGATGGCGCAGCGCATCAAGCCGCCCTTGAAACCGGCACGGTGGCGGTTATCGGCAATGGCGCGGCGCATGCCTATCCGCGCGACAATGCCGATTTGCAAAGCGCGATTATTGAGCAAGGTCTTTTGCTTTCTGAAAACCCGCCCGACACGGCCCCGCAAGCCAGCCTGTTTCCGCGCCGCAATCGCATTATTGCCGGTCTGTCACTCGGCGTGATTGTGGTTGAGGCGGCGCAACGTTCCGGCTCGCTCATCACGGCGCGCTTGGCGGGCGAACAAGGCCGCGAGGTTTTCGCCGTGCCGAACTCGCCGCTTGATGCGCGCTGCCTCGGCTCGAATAATTTATTGCGCGACGGAGCGGTGATGACGGAAAGCGCCGATGATGTGCTGAATGTTTTGCGCCCGCTTATGGAACAGCGCGAAATGGATGCCCGCACCCCGCCGCCGCCCAAACGCAGTGAGATAAATCCGACCCAGCCCGATGACAGCCTGCGCGCCCTAATTATTGAACTCATGGGGCCGGTGCCCATGACCATTGATGAATTGGTGACAGCCTCAAATGCGCCGGTGAGCACGGTTCATCTCGTGCTGCTGGAGTTGGAATTGGCAGGCCGCTTAACGCAAGAACCGGCCGGCAAAATCAGCCTGATTTGACGCTTGGCAAAAATCCGTGATTTGACATGAAGGGGCATTTCGACCATATGATGCGCCCGAAACAAGATTTGAGGCGCTGTTATGCAAGTCGTTATTGTTGAGTCGCCCGCCAAGGCGAAGACCATCAATAAATATCTCGGCTCGGACTTCACGGTTCTGGCTTCCTTCGGCCATGTCCGAGATTTGCCTGAGAAAAACGGCTCGGTTGACCCCGATAATGATTTCGCCATGTCTTGGGAAGAGCAAGGCGATGCGCGCAAACGTTTGAGCGATATCGCCAAGGCCGTCAAAAGCGCCGACTCCCTCGTGCTGGCCACTGACCCCGACCGCGAAGGCGAAGCCATTAGCTGGCATGTGTTGGAAGTCCTCCGCAAAAAGAAAGTGCTGGGCGACAAGCCGGTCAGCCGCGTTGTGTTTAACGCCATCACCAAAAACGCCGTGCTGGAAGCCATGGCCAAACCGCGCCAAATTGATGAGAAACTCGTCGATGCTTATTTGGCGCGTCGCGCACTCGATTATTTGGTCGGGTTTAATCTGTCGCCCGTGCTGTGGCGCAAACTGCCCGGCTCGCGCTCGGCAGGCCGTGTGCAATCGGTTGCGCTGCGCCTGATTTGCGAACGCGAATTGGAAATTGAAGCGTTTAACCCACGCGAATATTGGTCGGTGGATACGGATTTCAAAACCGCCAATGGCGACACATTGCCGACGCGGCTGGTGCGCCATAAGGGTGAAAAGCTCGACAAGTTTACCCTCGCCAATGAGGATATGGCGCGCGAGGCGGAAACCGCCATCGCCAGCACTGACTTCACCATTGACGCGATTGAGAGCAAGCCCGGGCAAAGAAAACCCGCCGCGCCGTTTACCACCTCCACCCTGCAACAAGAAGCCAGCCGCAAGCTGGGCTTTAACGCCAAGCGCACCATGCAAGTGTCGCAGCTTTTATATCAAGGCGTGGCGATTGATGGCGAGGAAACCGGACTGATTACCTATATGCGGACCGATGGCACGCAAATTGCGCCCGAGGCCGTGACCGAAACCCGCGAGGTGATTGTTGAAGATTTCGGTGATGAGTATTTGCCGAGCGCGGCGCGGGTTTATGAAACCAAGGCGGCCAATGCACAAGAAGCGCATGAGGCCATTCGCCCGACATCTCTGGCGCGTCGCCCCGACCAAATGGGCCGGTTTCTGGATGGCGACCAAGCCAAGCTTTATGAACTGATATGGAAACGCACCATGGCGTCTCAAATGGAAAATGCGCGGGTGCAGCGCACCACGATTTCCATTAGCGGCGCAGACGGGCTGACCGGTTTGCGCGCCTCCGGCACGGTGATTACTTTCTCCGGCTTTTTGAAGCTTTATGAAGAAGGTAAGGATGACGAGGCCGATGAAAAAGACGGACCGCGCCTGCCGCAAGTCATTGAAGGCGAAAATCTATCGGTGTTCAAAATTTCACCGGAACAACATTTCACCGAGCCGCCGCCGCGCTATAGCGAAGCGACTTTGGTGAAGCGCATGGAAGAATTGAGCATTGGCCGCCCTTCCACTTATGCCTCGGTACTGAGTGTGTTGCGCGAGCGCGATTATGTTGTGATGGACCGCAATCGCTTTATTCCGCAGGATAAAGGCCGCTTGGTTATCGCCTTTTTGGAAAACTTCTTTGACCGCTATGTTGAATATGATTTCACCGCCGCGCTGGAAGCCGATCTCGATAAAGTGTCGGATGGCTCGCTGAGCTATAAAGAAGTGCTGTCGCGCTTCTGGGACGATTTTCACAAAACCGTCGAGTCGACGATGGAAATTCGCAATACGCAAATTCTTGACACGATGAATGAAGTCATGGGCGCGCATATTTTCAAGGATACCGGCAATGGTAATCCGCGCATTTGCCCGAAATGTAATGATGGCGAATTGAGCCTGAAGACGGGGCGCTTTGGTGCCTTTGTCGGCTGCACACGCTACCCTGATTGTGGCTTCACCCGCCCCTTTGCCGGTGAGCAAGCCGAACAAGGCGATATTGAGCGCGTTCTCGGGCAAGACCCTGAGACCGGCTTTGATGTGCATGTTAAAAACGGACGCTTTGGTCCTTACATTCAATTGGGTGATGCAGGCGATATGCCTGCTGAATCGGGCGAGAAGCCGAAACGCGCCGGTATTCCCAAGGGTAAAACACCCGCCGAGATGGAACTTGATTATGCGCTGAAGCTGCTATCGCTGCCGCGCAATATTGGCGCGCATCCTGAAACGGGCGAAGATATTATGGCCGATATTGGTCGCTACGGCCCCTATATTAAAGCGGGCAAGCAATCGGCCAGCCTTGAGACACCCGATGAGGTTTTCGAGATTGGCGTCAATCGCGCCGTCACCGTATTGGCCGAGCGCAAAGCCAAAGGCCCGGCGCAACGTCGCGGCGGCAGCGTGATTAAAGACCTTGGCGAGCATCCGGATGATAAAAAACCGGTGCGCGTGATGGATGGCCGCTTCGGCCCCTATGTGAAATATGAAAAGGTCAATGCGACCATTCCCAAGGATGAAAATCCTGAGGATGTTACGCTAGAGCGCGGATTGGAACTCATCGCGGCGCGCATTGCCAAAGGGCCTGCCAAAAAACGGAAAAAAGCGGCGCCGAAGAAGAAGAAAAAGAGCGCCTAATGGGAAGCATTCCCACGCGCGATGAGATTTTGAAATTCATCGCCGACCGGCCCGGCGAGACGACCAAGCGCGACATTGCCAAAGCCTTCAACATTAAGGGTGCTGACCGCATTCCGCTAAAGCGTTTGCTGCGCGAAATGAGTGCCGAGGGGCTGCTGAAAGGCAGTCGCAAAAGCGGTATGCGCGGGCAAGGCGATTTGCCCAGCGTCTCGGTTGTGCAAGTGACCGGCCGCAATAAAGAGGGCTTTCTGGTCGCCCGCGCCCGCCATGAAGGGCAATTATTGGACGGCCCCGAAGACCCGATGATTGAGATTGACGACAGCGCGCCGCGCAATCGGCGGCATCGCCCCTCGCCGCCCGTTTCGCCCGGCGATACGGCTTTGGCGCGGCTGCGGCGCGTTGATAAGGGCACATATATTGCGCGGGTTATTCGCAAGCTGGGCGATGCCGGTGGGCAGATTATCGGCGTTGTGCGCGAGCGCAGTGACGGCCTGTGGCTTATTCCGGCTGACCGCCGCGAGCGGCATGATTACCAGCTTGAGAAAGATACCAAGGCCGCGCATGGCGATTTGCTGATGTGCGAAAAACTGCCCGGCCCGCGCATGGGTGCCAAACGCGCCCGCATGAAAGAAAATATCGGCGCGGCAGATGACCCACATGCTTTCTCGCTCATCTCAATTGCCGAGCAAGGCCTGCCGACCGTCTTTCCCGAGGCCGTGCTGCGCGAAGCCGAGGCGGTAACCGAAGCTGACGCCAAAGGCCGCGAAGACCTGACTGCGTTGCCGTTTATCACCATTGACCCGGCCGATGCGCGCGACCATGACGATGCGGTATTTGCCGAAGCCGACCCTGACAATGAGGGCGGCTATATTGTCTGGGTGGCGATTGCCGATGTCGCCGCCTATGTGACACCGGCCAGCGAGATGGATGTTGAAGCGCGCAAGCGCGGCAATTCGGTTTACATGCCCGACCGCGTTGTGCCGATGCTGCCCGAAAGGCTGTCCACTGATTTATGCTCATTGCGCGAAAATGAGACCCGCCCCTGTATGGCGGTGCGGATGCAAATTGCAGCCAATGGCCGGAAAATCGGCCATCAATTTTATCGCGGCCTGATGCGCTCAGTTGCCAAGCTGAGTTACGCCGAAGCGCAGCGCGCTTTTGACGGCGATTGCCCGCCCGCTTTCAGCGCACTCAATGAGCCGGTGCTGCAACCCCTATGGCAGGCTTATCAATGCATGGTTGAGGCGCGTGAGCAGCGTCAGCCCTTGCGGATTAATCGCCCCGAGCGGCGCATTGAGATGGATGGCGCAGGCAAAATTGCGCGGATTTATATTCCGCCCTCTTTGGAAGCGCATAAGCTGATTGAAGAAATGATGGTTGCGGCCAATGTATGCGCCGCCGAGACGCTGGAAAAACACAAGCGCACATTGATTTATCGTGTGCATGACACGCCGCCCGATGACCGTGTGCGGGCCTTGTCTGATTTTCTGCGCTCCATGAATGTTAAGCTGAGCCTTGGCCAAACCCTATTGCCGAAATTATTTAACGGATTGATGGAGCAAGCCCAGGATGAGGCTTACGCGCCCACCGTCTCTGAGGCGGTGCTGCGGACACAAGCACAGGCCATTTACACCATTGATAATATCGGCCATTTCGGTCTGAATTTGCGGCGTTACGCGCATTTCACCTCGCCAATTCGCCGCTATGCGGATTTGACCGTGCATCGCGCCCTCATCTCTGCCCTTAAGGCCGGAAATGACGGCCAGACGGAAGAAGAAGCCGAAGCCCTGCCCGATATTGCCGAGGCGATTTCGCAAACCGAGCGGCGCGCCATGCTGGCCGAGCGCAGTGCCGGAGAGCGTTATCTGTCAGCCCATATGTCGAGCCAAATCGGCCAGAGCTTTGCCGGTCGCATTTCCGGTGTCTCACGCGCCGGATTATTTGTCACTTTGGATGATAGTGGCGCAGACGGTCTTATTCCGATTTCGCGATTGGGTGATGAGCGGTTTTATGCCGATGAGAACAATATGTTCATGACCGGCGGCACAAGTGGCGTCAGCTTTCGCATTGGTGAAAGCGTTGAGGTAGAGCTTGAAGAAGCCACACCGCTAAAAGGCGGCCTCTTGTTTTCGCTGGTTGATGGTGGCACATATGGCGACAAATCTGCAAAAGGGCCGAGACGGCGCGGCGCGTTCAGGCGGTCCGGCCCGAAGCGTCCCACTGCCAGACGCTCTAGGGGAAGACGCTCACGATGACCATTGACCATATTTTGCGCGAAGAGCGCAGCCGCCGCACTGCGATGTGGCGCGGCTTGCGCGGTCAATGCCCGCAATGCGGCACCAAAACCCTGTTTCGCAAATATCTGAAAATCAGCGACACATGCAACGCATGCGGCCTCGCCTTATCGGGACACCAAGCCGATGATGCGCCGCCCTATTTCACTATTTTTATTGTCGGCCATGTCATTGTGCCGGTCGCGCTGATTGTTGAGCGCAGCTACACGCCGCCGCTTTATGTTCACGCCATCATGTTTTGTCTCTTGGCGATTATCGTGAGCCTGATATCCCTGCCATTGGTCAAAGGCGCCGTTGTCGGCCTGCAATGGGCGCTGCGTATGCACGGCTTTGCCTCCGATGGCCCTGAAAATGAGAAAGTTGAAGATAATGAGTAAGAAAAGCACCCCCGCATACGGCACCCCCGCTCAGACCCCCGGCGAATATCGCGATGACAGCGCTAAAGCTGTGCGCCCCAAAGAGGCCTCGACCTTGATTGTGGTGCGACAAGCCAAGCAGCCGAAAATCTTGATGGGAAAGCGCGCCGCCTCGCATAAGTTCATGCCGAATAAATTTGTGTTTCCGGGTGGACGCCTGGACCTCATCGACCAACGCTTGCAAGTGCCGAAAAACCTCAGCACGCCGGTGATGAAGCGGTTGCGTAAAGAAACCCGCAAAAATGTAAGCGATAATAAATTGCGCGGACTGGCACTCGCCGCCATTCGGGAAACCTATGAAGAAACCGGTCTGATTATTGGCCGCGAGACCAAAAAAACTCTCTCAACCGGCGATAAGGTTTGGCAAAGCTATTTCGACCACGGTGTTGAACCGCCGCTCGACCGGATGGATTTCATCGCGCGCGCCGTTACCCCGACCTATCGCTCGCGCCGCTTTGATACGCGCTTTTTCATGGTTTATGACGAGTTTATTCATACCGACCCCGAAGAAATGGCGAAAGCCAGCGGCGAATTGCTGGACCTGCATTGGCTGACCCTGCCCGCCGCGCGCAAGCTCGACCTGCCCGCCATTACGCGTTCCGTCATTGATATGGTGGAGGAGCGGATGAAACTCGACCGCAAGGCGCAGATGAAAAAACCCGCGCCTTATGTGCGCTTCATCAATGGCAAACCGGTGATCACCGAGCTTTAATTCGACGTCTGCGTGACGATAATCGGCGCTTGCGGTGTGCTCCGCGAGCCGAGAAACGCCTGAATGGTCACCGTACTCAAGACGATGGAAACGGCCATAATCATGAACCAGCCGCGCTGGTGTAGGGTTGTCAGCTGAACTTCAGCCCGAATACCCTGCACTTCTGAGCGCATTTCCTGCACTTCGCGTAAAACCCCCTGAGACATGGCATCCGTGCGCGCCTCAGAAGCCTCGATTTTACTGTTCATTTCATCCATCGTGACCGTCATAAGTTTATTTCTTGTTCTTCTTAACATCGCTATCCGCATCGGCTTGCGACAAGTCAAGGCCGGTGCTTGACAAGCGCGGTGAAATGCCTATTTTCACGCCCACACGCCGCTTTGAGCGCATTCGTTTTAAGGATTTGACCGATGGCAAA
>JAQWZC010000026.1 GCA_029253645.1 Alphaproteobacteria bacterium
GGTTGAGTTGAAGGCGCGCTTTGATGAGGCGGCCAATATTCGTTTGGCGCGCGACATGGAACGCGCCGGTGTGCAAGTGGTCTTCGGCTTTTTGCAGTTAAAAACCCACGCCAAGGTAAGCCTTGTGGTGCGCCGCGAAGGCGAGGGCTTACGCACTTATGTGCATTTGGGAACGGGCAATTATCACCCGCAAAACGCCAAGGTTTATACGGATTTATCGCTTTTCACCTGCGATGCGGAGATAGCCGCCGATGCCTCGCAAGTATTTAATTATTTCACCGGCTATGCCGAGCCGGGCAATTTGAAAAAGCTGGCCATGTCGCCGCTAAATTTGCGCGACACGCTGATGGAAAATCTGGAGGCCGAGGTCGCCCATGCCAAAGCGGGACGGCCCGCCGCCATTTGGGCAAAAATGAACGCGCTGGTTGACCCGTTTGTGATTGACGCGCTTTACGAGGCGTCGCAAGCGGGCGTGCAAATCGACCTGATTGTGCGCGGCATTTGTTGCCTGCGCGCCGGTGTTGCGGGCCTGTCGGAAAATATCCGCGTGAAAAGTATTGTCGGGCGCTTTTTGGAACATTCGCGCATTGTCTGTTTCGGCAATGGGCACGGGCTGCCGTCCAATGAAGCCAAAGTGTTTATCTCATCGGCTGATTGGATGCCGCGCAATCTCAATCGCCGTGTCGAAATTTTAACGCCGATATTAAACCCGACCGTGCATGAGCAGGTTTTGGGGCAAATCATGACAACCAATTTGCAGGATAATGAGCAAAGTTGGGAAATGCAGCCTGACGGCTTTTACCGCCGTGTTGAGGCGGCGGCCTCTGACGCGACGGTCAACGCGCATGGATATTTCATGACCAATCCAAGCCTGTCGGGGCGCGGCAAATCCTTGCAAGAGGGCGCATGAGCGGGCAATCTGACATCATGCTGGACTTGACCACCGAGCAATTTGCCACGGCGCTCTCCAAATTGGGGCGTCTGCCGCCGGATGCGCCGCAAGGGGTTCTCGATATCGGTTCCAATTCCGTGCGCCTTGTCGGCTTTAGCGGCTCGGCGCGCACACCCTTGCCGATTTATAATGAACGCGCCTTTGTGAAATTGGGCGAGTCGGTGTCGGCCAGTGGGCGCATTGAGGGCGATTATTACACGCTGGCGCTCGACACATTTCGCCGCTTTCGTAAAATCGCCGACCAGCTTGGCATTGATAGGCTGGCGGCCTTTGCCACGGCGGCGGTGCGCGAGGCCGATAATCGCGATGCGTTTCTCGCCGATGCCGAACATGTTTTGGGTCATAAAATCCGCGTTTTGAGCGGCGAAGAGGAAGCCATTTTATCGGCAGATGGGGTGATGCTTGGCATCCCCGGCGCTGAGGGCATTGTGGCCGATCTCGGCGGTGGCAGTCTGGAATTGGCTTATGTGTCGGGCAATCAAACGCAGCATTGGGCCAGCCTGAAGCTGGGTGTGCTGGCTTTGCAGCAGGCCAGTGACGGCAAGCTCGACGCGATGGAGCGCCTTATCGGACAAGCCTTTGAGGGGCTGGACTGGTTGCCGCAAGCGAAGGATAAGCCGATTTATATTGTCGGCGGCACGTGGCGCGCTTTGGCCAAATTGCATATGGATTATGCCGATTACGGGCTGGAAGTGCTGCATCAATATGAAATGCAACCTGCTGAAGTCGGAGATTTTTTCAAATTTGTGGCAACCGAGGGCAGCCGCGCCCAACAGATTATGGCGCGCATGTCGGGCAATCGCCGCGATGCGCTGCCCGCCGCCTCCTTGATTTTGCAAGGGCTGATGGATGCGGTGCGTCCGTCGCGGCTGATTGTGTCGGCCAATGCGGTGCGCGAGGGTGTGCTGTATCAGGAACTGAAAAGCAAATATCGCGCCCTCGACCCGCTCCTCATGGCGTGCGAGGAAATGGCGGCGCGCAGCTGTAAGTCAGAACCCTATAGCCATGAATTGGCGCAGTGGACGCAGCAGCTTTATCGCCATGCCGCGCCGGAGAATTTCAGCGTGGCGCAACTCAATCGCCTGCGCCAAGCCGGCTGCCTGATATCTGATTTGGCATGGGCCAATCATCCGAGTTTTCGCGCCGCCGCCGTCAGCAATGCGGTGTTGACCGCGCCCTTTACCGGCATCACCCATGGCGAGCGTGTGTTCTTGTCACGCGCTTTATCATGTCGCCATGAATTGCGCGGGCCGCAATTAAGCCAAACGCCCGATTTCGGGGCGCTGAGTTTAACACCTACGGATGATCGGTTGGCGCGCGCTTTGGGGTTGAGCCAGCGATTGGCACATTCGCTATCGGCGTCTTTGCCGGGCGTATTGGCGCAGACTAAGCTGAAGGTCGGGCGTAAAAAAGTGAAATTGACCATCAGCCCGGCCTTGGGCGATTTGGCCGCGCCGATTATTGAAAAACGCACAGCCGCTCTGGCTGAGGCGTTGCAATTGGAGCCGGTTGTGCGGGTGCGCGCGCTGAAAGACGCGGCGTCAGACTAGTCGCGCTCGACCAGCACCACCGCATCATCTTCTGAGGCCAAAGCCAGCTTACCGGCTTTCAACTTCTCGGCATATTGCCCGAAAATCTCATATCGCCAGCCGCGCAAGGCCGCCACATCGGCAGCGTCGTCACTGGCAATGCGCTCAAGGTCGCTCACATTGGCGACCAGTTTGGGCGCGACGCCGGTTTCTTCGCTGCGCTGTTTCAGCAGCACTTTCAACAGGTCAACCAATGGCCCAATGCCCGGCCGATTAACGGCGGGGCGGGGCATGTCGGGCATATCTTCTTTTTCAAGCTTGCGCCCGCGCGCAATGGCTTCGAGCAACGGGTCGGCATAGCGCGAGCCTTCAAACCCTTTTGGCACGGCGCGCAAACGGGTGAGGCCGCGCTTGTCCTTTGGCCCTTGCAAGGCCAATTCGCGCAGTGCGTCATCCTTTAAAATGCGATTGCGTGGCACATTGCGGCTTTGCGCTTCCACTTCGCGCCAAGCGGCAACCTCCATCAGCACGCCAACCACATGCGGGCGACGGTCTTGCATCTTCATGCGCTTCCATGCGTTTTCGGGCCGCTGGGCATAAATTTCAGGATTGGCCAGAATGGCGGTTTCTTCTTCCAGCCAAGAACCGCGCCCGTTTTCGTTCAATTGCTGTTCCAAATACTCGAACGCTTCGCGCAAATGGGTGACATCGGCCAGCGCATAAGTGAGTTGGTTTTCACTCAGCGGCCGCTGGCTCCAATCGGTAAAGCGACTGCCCTTATCAATTTTGCCGCCGGTGGTATTGCGAATAAGCGTCTCATAGCCCACTGCGTCGCCAAAGCCACACACCATGGCGGCGATTTGCGTATCAAAGAGCGGGGCCGGAATAATCTCGGCCTGATGATAGAAAATCTCAATATCCTGACGGCAGCCATGCATGACTTTCAGCACATCGGGATTGCTCAAAAGCGCATAAAAGGGCGCGAGGTCAATATCCTCGGCCAGCGGGTCAATCATCGCTTCAATGCCATCACCCGCCGTTTGAATGAGACAGAGCTGTGGCCAGAAGGTTTTTTCGCGCAAAAACTCGGTATCCACCGTGATATAGCGCTGTTTTGACAGCTCGGCGCATAGCGCCGTGAGCGCGTCATTTGTTGTTATCAATTCCATGCGGGTCTTATACGCCAGCCCCGCTCTTTTGTCGCGTGGAAACGCATCTTGACAAATGCGCTGAAGCGTTGTGTTTAGGCGCAGGAAAACGCCGCCTTTGCGGCCTATGAGGTTGTTCAAAATGCATGACTATCGCAGTCATAATTGCGGGCAGTTGCGCGCAGAAAATATCGATGAAACCGTCCGGCTGTCAGGCTGGGTGCACCGTAAACGCGACCATGGCGGCTTGCTGTTTATTGACCTGCGCGACCATTTCGGATTGACGCAATTGGTCATTGAGCCGTCCAGCCCGCATTTCGCGCTGGCCGAATCCGTGCGTGCCGAAAGCGTGATTTGCGCCGGGGGTAAGGTTGTCGCCCGCGATGATGAGGCGAAAAACCCCAATCTCGACACGGGCGAGGTGGAGATTTATGTCGCTGAATTGGAAGTGCTGTCAGAGGCGGGTGACCTGCCTTTGCCGGTATTTGGCGAGCCGGATTATCCGGAAGATGTGCGCTTGCGCTATCGCTTCCTCGATTTGCGCCGCGAGACGCTGCACAATAATATCATTCTGCGCTCCGACATTATCGCTTGGCTGCGCCGCCGCATGACCGATGACGGCTTTCGCGAATATCAGACGCCGATTTTGACGGCCTCCAGCCCTGAGGGCGCGCGCGACTTTCTTGTGCCGTCGCGCATGCATCCGGGCCGGTTTTACGCGCTGCCGCAAGCACCGCAGCAATTTTTACAGCTTTTAATGGTGGCGGGTTTTGACCGCTATTTCCAAATCGCGCCGTGTTTCCGCGATGAGGATGCCCGCGCCGACCGCTCGCCCGGCGAGTTTTATCAGCTTGATATTGAGATGAGCTTCGTCACCCAAGAGGACGTGTTTCAATCTGTCGAGCCGGTGCTGCGCGATGTGTTTAAGGAATTTGGCAAAGATAAGCGCGTGACGGAAACCTTCCCGCGTATTCCGTATGCTGAGGCGATGCAGAAATACGGTTCGGATAAGCCCGATTTGCGTATCCCGATTGAGATGGAGGATGTGACGCCATCTTTCGCCGGTTCGGATTTCAAAATTTTCGCCAATATGATTGAGAAGGATGAGAAAGTCCGTGTTTGGGCGATACCCGCCAAAACCGGCGGCAGCCGCGCCTTTTGTGACCGCATGAACAGCTGGGCGCAAGGTGAGGGCCAGCCGGGTCTTGGCTATATCTTCTTCCGCGATGGCGAAGGGGCAGGGCCTTTGGCGAAAAATATCGGGGCCGAGCGCACCGAACAAATTCGCACGCAATTGGGCCTTGAGGATGGCGATGCCGTTTTCTTTTGTGCCGGTGTGCCGAAAAACTTTGCCGACTTCGCCGGACGCGCCCGCAATCGCGTCGGTGAGGAGCTTGACCTTATTGACCGCGACCAATTCGCATTTTGCTGGATTGTTGATTTCCCAATGTATGAGGAAACCGATGATGGCAAGCTGGATTTCTCGCATAACCCGTTCTCAATGCCGCAAGGCGGCATGGCGGCGTTGCAAGACCAAGACCCGCTCTCAGTGCTGGGCTATCAATATGACATTGTCTGCAATGGCGTTGAGTTGTCTTCGGGCGCCATTCGGAATCATAAGCCCGAGATTATGCTGAAGGCTTTCGAGATTGCCGGTTATGACGATGCGGTGGTTGAGAAAGAATTTGGCGGCATGCTGAACGCGTTTCGCTATGGCGCGCCGCCGCATGGTGGCATTGCCCCGGGCGTTGACCGGATTGTGATGCTGCTGGCCGAGCAGGAAAATCTGCGCGAAGTGGTGGCCTTCCCGATGAACCAGCAGGCGGAAGATTTGCTGATGCAAGCGCCGGGCAATGTCTCCAACGCGCAATTGCGTGAGTTGCATATTCGCCTCAATCTGCCGAAGGAAGAAACCGGCAAGGATGACGCGTAACTTTCCAATGTATTTTTGCGGTCAAATTGCGCTATTATCGGCGGATAAAAGGAAAACGGGTTCATGATGCGATTTTTGAAAATGCTTTTTACCTGGTGGCATCACCAAACGCTAAGCACGCTCTTGCACACGCGCCGTCGCGGCAAGCTGATGGGCGTGGACGGGCAGGGAAATTGCTATTACGAAGATAAGCATGGCGCGTCCATTAATGGCAAAACCCGCCGCTGGGTGCTGTATAATGGCGATATTGAAACGACCCGTATTTCGCCTGAATGGCATGGTTGGATGCATTATACGGTTGATGAAACGCCGGATCAGGCAGCGCATATGACGCGCGATTGGATGAAGCCGGGGCAAATTAACATGACCGGCACCAAGGATGCACATAAGCCCGCAGGCATGGCCGATACCACCGGTTATGCTGACGGCTATGATGCGTGGACGCCGGAATAGGCAGAGCTGGGGCGAGAATAATGAAAGATAATCTGGTTGAAACATTGGTAGGTGCCGCCGTTATTTTGGTGGCGGCGCTTTTTGTCATTTACGGCTATTCCGTCACGGAAGGGGATAGCGGCGAGGGCTACCGCCTCAATGCACAATTTGACCGCGTTGATGGCCTGACCATTGGCAGCGATGTGCGCATGTCGGGCATTAAAATCGGCACGGTGACGGGGTTGAAACTCGACCCTGAAAGCTATTATGCCAATGCCGAATTTGTCATTGGCGGCAATATTGAACTGCCCGATGACACCAGCGCCAAAATTACCAGCGAGGGTTTGCTGGGCGGCAATTACGTATCGCTTTCCCCGGGTGGCAGTGAAGATATGCTGGCCGAGGATGATGAAATTCTCTACACGCAAGGGTCTGTTGATTTGATTGGTCTGGTCAGTCAGGCTTTGTTCAGCGCAGGTGATGAGGAAAGTGCCGAGTAAAGGCGTCTTCTTGCTCGTTTTCATGGCATGTGTTGCAGCCCAAGCTGCGCGCGCGCAAATGATTGATGACAAAATGATGCCGCCGGTTCTGGTCGCGCCGCCCGTGCCCGCCATCAATGATGCACAAGATGATTTTCAGCCTGAAAATAACGACATCATTGCGCCGCTCTCTATTTTGCAAGTGCCGGTTTTGGATATCCCCGATGATGATGAGATTGACGGTGATGTGAGGCCGATGCTGGTCGGCACATTCTCGCTTCTGCATAAGGTCACGGCGAAAGTGCAGCAAATTCAGCTTTTATCGGGGCAGGAATACGCCATTGGCGATATGAGCCTGACCATGCATGACTGCCTGTCTACGCCGCCGGAAGAACCGCCCGAGACCAAGGCGTTTTTGCAAATTTCAGAATTTAAGGCCGGACGCGACAAGCCGCTGTTTAATGGCTGGATGTTCGCTTCCAGCCCGGGCATTAATGCGATGGATCATCCGGTATTTGATATTTGGCCGCTGGCTTGCAAGACCGAGAATGGCATGGTGTTTACCGGTGAGATATTGCCGCCGGTCAGCGACGCCAATGTGGTCGCCACCCCATAATTATTTCATGCGCTATTTCATGCCGAGAAATTTCTCGAGCCAGTGAATATCATAATCGGCGGCGCGAAAATCTTCATTCGGCAGTAATTTCTCAAACAGCGGAATCGTGGTCTCGACACCATCAATGGCAAACTCGCCCAAAGCCCGATGAAGGCGCATCAAACACGCCTCGCGGTCATCGGCATGAATAATCAGCTTGCCGATGAGGCTGTCATAATGCGGCGGAATGGTGTAGCCGGAATAAACCGCGCTATCCATCCGCACACCCAGCCCACCGGGCGCGTGATAGGTCTGTATCGTGCCCGGTGACGGGGTAAAGGTCTCGGCATTTTCAGCATTAATGCGGCACTCAATGGCGTGGCCGCTCAATGTCACATCATCTTGCGTAAAGCTCAGCTTCTCGCCCTGCGCGACGCGAATTTGCTCGCGCACAAGGTCAATGCCGGTAATCGCTTCGGTCACCGGATGCTCAACCTGCAAGCGGGTATTCATTTCAATGAAATAAAACTCGCCATTCTCATATAAAAACTCAACCGTGCCGACGCCGCGATAGCCGAGGCCCTTCATCGCATCGGTGCAAATCTTGCCAATAGCGGCGCGCGCCTTTTCGTCCAGCACAGTGGAGGGGGCTTCTTCCAAAACCTTTTGATGGCGGCGTTGCAAAGAGCAATCGCGCTCGCCCAAATGCACGGCATTGCCATGCGTATCGCAGGCCACTTGAATTTCAATATGGCGCGGCTTTTTGAGATATTTTTCAATATAAACCGCGTCATCGCCAAAGGCGGCTTTGGCTTCGGTGCGCGCCGTGGTGAAGGCTTCGGCCAAATCATCTTCGCTGGTGGCGATTTTCATGCCGCGTCCGCCGCCGCCTGATGCCGCCTTCACCAAGACGGGAAAGCCCATTGTGCGCCCTAGAATGAGCGCATCTTCAACGGTTTTCACTTCGCCGTCAGAGCCGGGGACAACCGGAATGCCAAGCTCAATGGCTTTGGCCTTGGCGGCAATTTTGTCGCCCATAATGCGGATATGGTCGGCGGTCGGGCCGATAAAGCCGATATTATGCTCGTCGAGAATATCGACAAATTTGGCGTTTTCCGACAAAAAGCCATAGCCCGGATGCACCGCATCCGCGCCGGTAATTTCGCATGCCGCCACAATAGCCGGAATGGAGAGGTAGGATTTACTGGCCGAGGCCGGGCCAATGCAGACGCTTTCATCGGCGAGTCGCACCGCCATTGCGTCGCGGTCAGCTTCGGAATGGACCGCAACTGTTGCGATGCCCATTTCTTTGCACGCGCGGTGGATTCGCAGAGCGATTTCACCGCGATTGGCGATCAGGACTTTCTGAATCATCGGGAGTAACTCCTATTCGACGACGATAAGGGGTTCACCAAATTCAACGGGCTGTGCGTCCTCGGCGATGATTTGCTTCACCGTACCGGCAGCAGGCGCGATCACGGGATTAAAGGTCTTCATCGCTTCAATCAGCATGAGCGTGTCGCCCTTTTTGACCTTATCACCGACAACCACGAAAGGTTTAGAGCCTGGGTCAGACGCGTGGTAGACGGTTCCGACCATTGGGCTGGTAATGGCATTGCTCGGCGCGGCCGCAGCAACTGGCGCAGCAGCGGCGGCAGGTGCA
>JAQWZC010000102.1 GCA_029253645.1 Alphaproteobacteria bacterium
GCAGAGTTTTATGCGTTGTCGTTGTCACCGCGTCGGCATAAGGCAGCGGGCTGGGATGCGCGCCACCGGCCACCAGACCTGAAATATGCGCCATATCCACCAGCAAATACGCGCCGACCGCATCGGCAATTTCGCGGAAGCGTTTGAAATCAATAACCCGCGGATAGGCCGAGCCACCGGCTATAATCAGCTGCGGCTTGTGCTCTTTGGCCAGTTTCTCAACTTCGTCATAATCAATCAAATGGTCGTCCTCGCGCACACCATATTGCACCGCATTAAACCATTTGCCCGATTGGTTGGGCTTGGCACCATGCGTCAGGTGACCACCGGCGGCCAAGCTCATGCCCAAAATCGTATCGCCCGGCTTAATCAGCGCAGTCATCACCGCTTGGTTGGCTTGCGAACCTGAATTGGGCTGCACATTGGCATAGGCGCAATCATACAGTTTTTTGACGCGCTCAATGGCCAAGCTTTCAGCAATATCAACATGCTCGCAACCGCCATAATAACGCCGCCCGGGATAGCCCTCGGCATATTTATTGGTCAGCACCGCGCCTTGCACTTCCAGCACCGCCTTTGAGGCAATATTTTCAGAAGCAATCAATTCAATCTGATTGCGCTGGCGTCCCATTTCGAGGCCAAGAACCTCGGCAATTTCCGGATCGCGCGCGGCGACATCTTGCGTGAAAAATTCATTTTCCAAAGCGTCAATTTTGCTGGATTCCGACATTGAGCTTCCTTTCAATGGATGGCCAAGCGACTCGCCATTTGCTCATGATGTAGCACAAAGCGCGAGTCCACAAAAGCACTGCGAACCGCCAAAGCGCCGCAGGGGGCGGGCATCCACAGAAATTGCTGGCGGGCCAGTGGTTTAGCAGAGAGGGCTTACCAAAGATTGCGTGTCACCAGCACTTTTTTCAGCAGCGCACAATCATCGGTCATCAGCCCGTCAACGCCCATATCGAGCAAATCATGCATGGTCGATTCGTCATTAATCGTCCAAACATGCACTTGCAAACCGCGCTTATGGGCATAAGCGATGCTGGCGGGCGTGACCATTGGCACCCCAAATTCACTGACCGGAAATTGCAATGCGCCCGCCCGATAGCCTATCGGCAAGCGCCCCCATGCGGCGAGACGAAAGCGCACCCCGCCCAATGGCCCGACGCTGTGACACACATCACCGACCCCGCGCAGCACGGTTTTAATCCGCTTATCGGAAAATGAGCCGATGCAAATCCGCTCATGGGTTTGGGTTTTATTAATCAGCGCAATCAGCGGCTCAACCACCGGCCAGGCTTTGGCGTCAATGTTAAACCGCGCCTCAGGAAAGGTCTCAAACAATTCCGCCATAGTGGGAATGTGATGGTCGCCATGCACGCGCAGCTTATCAATCTCGGCGGCGGTGAGGGTTGAAATGGCGACATCCTCTCCGACCATGCGATTCAAATCATCATCATGAAACGCATAAACCACCCCGTCTTTTGAGGCATGCACATCGGTTTCGAGATAGCGATAGCCCTGCCCGACCGCATCATGAAACGCCGCCATCGTATTTTCCGGCGCGCGTCGGTCTCCACCGCGATGGGCAAAGGCCAACACGCCCTCACGCTCGAGATATTTATATTTTGCCGCCGGACGCATAAACCCTCACAAACTTGCTGACAGGAGAATTAAACCTAGATAGCTTCCTACCATGATTATTGAAACCATAACTGCAAGCCCTTATCTGACCGGTGCCGTAACTGCCGCCGTTTTGCTGACGGGTGTCTGGATTGTCAGCCTGCTTATTTCTGACGCGAGTATTATTGATATGTTTTGGGGCGGCGGCTATGCGGCCATTGCCACCACAATCCTATTAACCGCTGACAATATCAGCCCGCTTGGCATGGCCACCGGCCTTGCCGTCATTCTATGGGGCCTGCGCCTCTGGCTGCATTTATTCACGCGCTGGCGGCGCGAGGGCGAAGAAGATTATCGCTATCAAAAAATGCGCGCCTTTCATGGCGATAAGTTTTGGTGGCGCAGCTTCTTCACCGTCTTCACCCTGCAAGGCGTGTTGATGTATCTGGTTTCCATGCCGTTTATGACGGCGTTTTATTTTGGCGGCGATGCGGCCTTGCCCGGCCTCACCATTTTCTTTTTGGTGGTTGCTATGGGCGGGCTTTATATGGAGGCCAGCGCCGATATTCAGCTGACCAAATTCCGCGCCATGAAGGATAAGCCGCCCGTGCTGGATACGGGTTGGTGGACTTATACGCGCCACCCGAATTATTTCGGTGATGCCCTATTTTGGTGGGGCATTTACGGCGCCGTGGTGGCTGCCACGCCCGAGGCCATTTGGACGATTTTCGCGCCCATCATCATGAATTATTTGCTGGTCAATATATCCGGCGCAGCCATGCTGGAACGCAGCCTGAAAAAGAAACCGGGCTATGAAGAATACATGGCCCGCACCAATCGATTCGTGCCGTTAAAAGCACTTCGCAAACTTTTGCCATAGTGCGCCTTGCGCCAGCGAACCGCCAATCGGCGGTGAGTCGGCCAAGCTTTGGGGCTAAATTTCCCCGCCCAGCATTTTCATAATGCCTGAGAAGTCGAGGCCGTCATGGCCTGCTTCAGCCATTTGCGTGTAAAGCTCAGTGGCGCGTTGGCCCATAGGCGTGTCTGCGGCGGCGCTGCCTGACGCCTCTTGCGCCAAGCGCAAATCCTTCAGCATCATGGCGGCGGTGAAGCCGGGCGCGTAATCATTATTCGCCGGACTGGTCGGCACCGGCCCGGGCGCGGGGCAATAGCTAGTCATGCTCCAACATTGGCCGGAAGCGGTAGAAGAAATGTCAAAAAATGTCTGCGCGTCCAGCCCCAGCTTCTCGCCCAGCATGAACGCTTCCGCCGTGCCAATCATCGAAATGCCGAGCAGCATATTATTGCAAATCTTGGCGACCTGCCCATTGCCGCTGCCACCGGCGTAAAAAATATTCTGTCCCATAATGTCGAGCACCGGCTTGGCGGCTGCGAACCCCTCTGCCGTGCCGCCGACCATAAAAGTAAGCGAGCCTGCTGCCGCGCCGCCGACACCGCCGGAGACCGGCGCATCAACCATGGTGAACCCCGCCGCCACGGCCTCAGCCGAAACCGCGCGCGCCGTATCAACATCAATGGTGGAGCTGTCAATCAGCAACGCCCCTTCCGGCGCACTGGCCAGCACGCCATCAGCCGCTGTGTAAACCGCGCTGACATGCTTGCCCGCCGGTAACATGGAGACGACAATCTCAGCCTGCGCGACGGCTGCGGCAATGGTGTCTGCGCTGTCGCCACCGGATTTTTGTAATCCGGTTTTGGCCTCATCAGATAAATCAAAGCCGGTCACCTCATGGCCCGCAGCGACCAGATTTTTGGCCATAGGCAAGCCCATATTGCCCAGCCCGATAAATGCGATTTTGCTCATGTTAAATCCCCTTCAAATGCCAACTCATCATCGCCCAATGAGGCGAAAATGGCGTCAATATCTTGCGGCGGCGTCCAATTCGGTGCGCCGTCTTTTTCCAAAATTGTGGCGCGCACGCCCTCATAAAAATCAGCCTGCGCCATGATGCGGGTCACGGCGCGCATCTCAATACGCAGACATTCGTCAAAATCGGCATGAATGCCATCGCGCATTTGCCGCAAAGCAACCGCCGCGCTGGTCGGTGATTTGCTCGCAATCGCCGCCGCCTGTTTGAGCGCCCAATCGCTGCCATCGGCTTCTAGGGCGGCTTGAATATCGGCCACGCTATCCCCGCCAAACAGCCGGTCAATATCGCCTTGCTGCGGCGGCAGCGCCGCATCTTCGGGGGCGTGATGATGCGCCGCCAAAATCGCGTCAACATCGCCGCCCTCAGCCAAGGCGGCTTTCAATGCGTCGATCGTGTCGGCGGCGGTGTAATGCGTCGCCACACCGGCAATAAAACTGTCAGCCCCGCGCAAGCGCGCGCCGGTCAGCACCAGCCATGCGCCAATCTCGCCCGGCAAGCGCGGCAAAAAATACGTGCCGCCGACATCGGGCAACAGACCAATGCCGGTTTCAGGCATGGCAAACATTGTGCGCTCAGTCGCCACACGATGGCTGCCATGCACAGAGACGCCCACGCCGCCGCCCATTGTGATGCCGTCAATCAGCGCAATATAGGGTTTCGGATAGGTTTTGATGGTGCGGTTAAGCTGATATTCCTCGCGGTAAAAACCGGTCGCCTCGGGCGCGCCCGCTTGGCCCCAATCATGCAAGGCGCGAATATCGCCTCCGGCGCAAAAGCCCTTTTCGCCCGCGCCCTCAATAATAATGTGCTCGACCGCGTCATCACGCGCCCATGCCGCCAGCACGGGTTTCATCAGCCGCACCATATTAAGCGTCAGCGCATTCAGCGCGGCGGGTCGGTTGAGGGTAATGACGCCGCTTTTGCCGACAATGTTAAAAAGCACTTCCTCAGACATTATTTCAGCAATTTGCGGGCGATAATCACCCGCATGATTTCATTCGTGCCTTCAAGAATTTGATGCACCCGCAAATCACGCACCATGCGCTCGACTTCATAATCTTGCAGATAGCCATAGCCGCCGTGAATTTGCAGCGCCTCATTGGCGACATTAAAGCACGTATCGGTGACAAAGCGTTTCGCCATCGCCGATTTGCTGGTCTTTTCCGGACTGCCCTTATCGAGGCTTTTGGCCGCCGCATAAAGCATCAGCCGCGCCGCTTCCAAATCCGTGGCCATATCGGCCAGCTTGAATTGTATCGCCTGAAACTCGGCAATGGATTGCCCGAATTGCTGGCGGTCTTTGGCATAAGCCAGCGCCTTGTCGAAAGCGCGTTGCGCCGTGCCGAGCGAGCAAGCGGCAATGTTCAAACGACCACCATCCAGCCCCATCATGGCGAATTTAAAGCCCTCGCCTTCTGCGCCGATACGGTTTTCAACCGGCACGCGGCAATCCTCAAAAATCACCTGCGCCGTCGGCTGATTATTCCAGCCCATTTTCTTTTCATTGGCCCCGAAGGAAAGCCCGGGCGTGCCTTTTTCAATGATGAAACAAGACACACCGCCCGCGCCGTTTTCTGACCCGGCCTCCACCGTCCGCACCATAGCGACATAAATATCGGAAACACCGCTGCCCGAGATAAAGGCTTTCGTCCCGTTCAGCACATAATCATCGCCATCGCGCACGGCCTTAGAACGCATCGCACCTGCATCTGAGCCGGAGCCCGGCTCGGTGAGGCAATAGCTGGCGATTAAATCCATGCTGGTCAGGCGCGGCAGATATTTGGCGCGCTGGGCGTCGCTGCCGAAACTGTCAATCACCCAACTGGCCATATTATGAATGGTCATAAAGGCGGCGGTTGAGGTGCAGCCGCCCGACAGCGCTTCGAAAATCAGCGCTGCATCAAAGCGCGACAGACCGGTGCCGCCATGTTCTTCCTGCAAATAAATGCCCGCAAAACCAAGCCCCGCCATTTCCTTAAGCGTATCGACCGGAAAAAATTTTTCCTCATCCCACTGCATGGCAAAAGGGGCCAGCTTCTCAGCTGCAAAACCGCGCGCCATATCCTGAATGGCAATTTGCTCTTCACTCAACATTGCTGTCCTCCACTGCGCTAATTTATGCCGCGCTTTCATGGGCAAGGCAAGCGCATCGGCATGTTGCCGACCGCGCTTGGGCGGGCTATGAAGACAGGAGAGTGAATAGGAATTGAAACCATGACAAAACGCGCCTTCCCCGCAACCCGCATGCGCCGCCTGCGCCAAGCCGATTGGTCGCGCCGTCTGGTCACCGAAAACATGCTTTCGGTGAATGACCTTATTTGGCCGATATTCATTATTGAAGGCGATAATGTCAGCGAGCCGATTGCCTCCATGCCGGGCGTTGCGCGCCTGAGCATTGACCTTGCCGTGAAAGCCGCCAAACAAGCCGCCGAGCTTGGCATTCCGGTGATTGCGCTATTTCCCAATACGCCCGATGCGGCGCGTTCTGATGACGGGCAAGAGGCTTTAAACCCCGATAATTTGGTCTGCCGCGCCACCCGCGCCATTAAGGATGCCGTGCCGCATATCGGCATTTTATGCGATGTCGCCCTCGACCCCTATACGGCGCATGGCCATGACGGGCTGCTTGATGGCGAAACGATTTTAAACGATGAGACGGTTGAGATACTGGTCGGGCAATCGCTTAATCAGGTATCTGCGGGCTGCGATATTATTGCGCCCTCCGATATGATGGATGGCCGTATCGCCGCCATTCGCACTGAATAGGAAGCGACAGGCCATCAAGACACGCTGATTATGGCCTATAGCGCCAAATATGCGTCGGCTTTTTATGGCCCGTTTCGCGATGCGGTCGGCTCAGGCGACCGGCTGAAAGGCGATAAGAAAACATACCAAATGGACCCGGCCAATAGCGATGAAGCATTGCAAGAGATTGCCCTCGATATTGAAGAGGGTGCGGATATGGTGATGGTCAAGCCGGGCATGCCCTATTTGGATATTGTGACGCGCTGCAAACAAAATTTCGGTGTGCCGACCTTCGCCTATCAAGTGTCGGGCGAATACACCATGTTGGCGGGCGCGATTGAGCGCGATTGGCTCGACCGCGACCGCGTCATTCTCGAAAGCCTGATGTCGTTTAAGCGCGCCGGTGCCGATGGTGTTCTGACTTATTTCGCCCTCAACGCCGCCAAATTGCTGAACGGCTAAAACTTACGTTCCCACGCAAAACCGAATTGCGCGGTTTGGCCTGCATGTTTCTCGACCTTCAGCCCCAAGCGGCTGAGGCCGCGCTCATGGGTCAGGCTGAGCATGAGGGGCCGCGACTGTGAGCGCAAGGACACTTCATCATCGCGAAACAAAACCGTGCCGTCGGCTTGGCGTTTATAAGGCCGCGACAGTTTCAGCGCGCCGGTCTCAAAATAAGTGGGCTGGCTGATTTGCAGATGATAATCGCGATAGCCGATATCGACATCAAAAGCCGATGCCACAGCGCGTTCCGTGCCCCGAATAAGGCTCTCACTTTGCGGCAATAAATGGCTGAAGGTTAAATGCGCCTCCGCTGATATCGACACTTCTTCACCAAGCTCGAAATCTGTGCCGAAAGTAAATAAGGCGCTATGTGATAGCCCCAGCTTCAACGCCCCCTCGCCGACCGAGTTCATCAAGCCTTCCAACTCACCGACCCAGCCAAACTCAAATCGACCGCGCCGCCGCCGCACGGTTGCGGCAAAACCGATAGAGCCAAGCGGTGGCAAATCTTGCCGCACACCGGAGCGGCGCAAAGCCAGCGGCACAATCTGCCAGAATTCCCCAATGTCGCGCCCTTTGCCGGTTTGCGAAAAACGCGCCAAAAACGGGTGGGTTGAGGGGCTGGTTTTATCCTGCCCATGGGTCAGCCATTCGGTCAGTTCAAAATCTGTAAATTGCTGCGGCACCAATGTTAAATCGGTAATGAAGGGCGTTTTTAGCTTATCAAGCAGAACAATATCCTCTTCGCGCAGGCGGTCTATCACGTCAGGCGGCATCAGACCGCCGCCAATGCGACTTTCCGACGGGCGCGCCGTGCCGCCACTTGGCAACGGCACTTCCAAACCACCAATCGGGCTAATCGCCGCTTCAATATCAAGCACGCCCTGCCCGTAAATCGCCTCGCTGGCATAAATACCGGTCTTATCGGCGCTGGCTAAAAGACGCGCCGTATATTCCGCCAGCGTCAACTGGTCGCCAAAAGCCTGCATCATTAAAGCCAAGGCACCGGAAACATAAGGGGCGGCATAGCTGGTGCCTTGCGCCG
>JAQWZC010000104.1 GCA_029253645.1 Alphaproteobacteria bacterium
TGAAATCGCCCCCCTGCCCTTTAGCGAATAAATAGCAAAACAGGGC
This sequence comes from Alphaproteobacteria bacterium, assembly GCA_029253645.1. Lineage (GTDB taxonomy): Bacteria > Pseudomonadota > Alphaproteobacteria > RS24 > RS24 > UBA8337. The sequence goes on from JAQWZC010000104.1 coordinate 47, forward strand.
AGCGCGGGCATTGCCGACATGCAGCGAGCCGGTCGGGCTGGGAGCAAAACGTGTGCGAACAGTCATAAAATTCCTCTAAATTCAGCTACGCGCGTCGCGAAAGCCATTGGTAATCGGATAGCGGCGGTCGCGCCCGAAATTACGATTGCCGATTTTTGCGCCCGGCGCAGCTTGCCGACGTTTATACTCGGAGACATAAAGCAAATGCTCAATGCGTTTCACTGTCTCGGCCTGATGGCCGCGAGCGATAATCTCGTCAACGCCAAGCTCGTCCTCCACCAGCGCAAAAAGAATATCGTCCAGCGCATCATAGGGCGGCAGACTGTCTTCGTCTTTTTGGTCGGGGCGCAGCTCAGCGCTTGGCGGCTTGTCGATAATATTGCGCGGAATAACCTCGCCTTTTGGGCCAAGACCTGCGGTCGGCAGATTTTCATTGCGCCAGCGTGCCAGCGCAAATACTTCGGTTTTATAAATATCCTTAATCGGATTATAGCCGCCATTCATATCGCCATAGAGCGTCGCATAGCCGACCGAAACCTCGGATTTATTGCCGGTTGTTACCACCATATTGCCGAATTTATTCGACACAGCCATCAGCAAAGTGCCACGCAGCCGCGATTGGATATTCTCTTCCGTCAAATCGGCATTGGTGCCCTTGAACAAGTCACCCAGCGCGCCTTCGACCGCATCAACCGGCGCGGCAATCGACACATCATCAAGCCTCACGCCCAAAGCTTTGGCGCAAGCGGCAGCGTCATCAAGGCTTTCTTGGCTGGTATAGCGCGACGGCAGCATGATGCAATGCACCCGCTCAGGCCCCAGCGCATCAACCGCCATCGCCGCGCAAATGGCGCTATCAATACCGCCCGACAAGCCCAGCAACACACCGGGGAAGCGGTTTTTCTCGACATAATCGCGCAGACCCAAAGTCGCGGCGGCATAAATATCGCCTAAATCATTAGCACTCGGCGCATCTGCTAGTGATGTTATCTGCCAACCTTCAGCCGCTTCGGCCAGCTCAATCATATGCACCTCAGCCTGCCAAGCCGGACGCTGCGCCGCCAATGCGCCATCACCATTTACCGCGAAAGACGCGCCATCGAACACCAACTCGTCTTGGCCGCCATATTGATTGACATAAACCAAAGGCAGGCCGGTCTCAGCGGCGCGCGCCGTCGCGTGTTGCAGGCGACGCGCGTGTTTTCCGCGCTCAAAGGGCGAGCCGTTTGGTGAAATCAAAAGTTCCGCGCCTTGCGATTTCAAATGCGCGCAGACATCAGCAAACCAAATATCCTCGCAAATCGGCACACCGACCCGCACGCCGCGCAGCTCGACCGGCGTCGGCATGGCGCCCGCCGCGAATAAACGCTTTTCGTCAAACACCGCATAATTGGGCAAATGCACCTTATGGCGTATCGCGGCCTGTCCGCCATCAGCGACCATAACCGCATTGTATAAAGCGCCGTTTTCAACCACCGGCAGACCGAATATCAAAGCTGGGCCGCCATCCGCCGTATCAGCAACCAGCTTATCGGCTTCCTCTGCCACATGCGCCAAAAAGGCCCGCTTCAGCACAAGGTCTTCGGGAGGATAGCCGGTTAAAAACAATTCTCCGGCCACCACCACATCCGCATCACCCGCTGCCGCGCGAATGGCGCGCAGCAATGCGGCATTGGCCGCCACTGCCCCGACAGTAGGGTTCAGTTGCGCCATTGCGATTTTCAAAGTTTTTCCGCCATTGGCCATAACTGCTATGTAGCGCGCCAAGCGGTTTTGAACAAGCAAATCAATAGGTTTAGCCTTGCGTCAGCCGGTCGCTTGAGGGCAGACTAATCGCCATTGGGGGAAGCTATGCTTAAACAGGAAAATTATCAGCGCATGACCATTGACCGCCGCGACAATGGCGTGGTCGTTGTGACGCTTAATCGCCCGGAAAAAATGAACGCCATCGACAATCGCATGCATCATGAAATGATGACTTTCAGCCGCGATTTTGATGATGACCCCGACCTGCGCGTTTTGGTGCTGGCTGGAGCGGGCAAAGCCTTTTGCGTTGGCGGTGATTTTAGCGCCGATACCGGTATTGAGATGCCGAGCCTAGCCGAAGGGCGGCGCATTGTTGACCATATGTTGGAATGTGAAAAACCGATTATCTCGGCCGTGAATGGCTATGCGCTGGGGCTGGGGGCCAATCTGGCGCTGCTATGCGATATTGTGGTGGCCGGCCCCGATGCCAAATTCGGCGACACGCATGTGAACATGGGCCTCGGCGCGGGCGATGGTGGACAGCTTATCTGGCCGTTTCTTATCGGCGTCAATCGCGCCAAATATCACCTGATGACCGGCGAGATGGTGAACGGTGCCGACGCCTATGAAATGGGCTTGGCCGGATTTTACGCCGACACAAGCGAGGGCGTGATGACCAAAGCTATGGAGATTGCCGATAGGCTGGCCGAGGGCGCGCCGCTGGCCATTGCCGCCTCAAAAGTCGGCATTAACGCATTTTTGCGCCAAGTCGCTGCCGCCGTCATGCCGATAAGCCTCCAAGCCGAGGGGCTGACGATGAATTCTGAGGATTTTCAAGAGGCGGTTGCGGCCTTTCAAGAAAAGCGCAAAGCCGAATTTAAGGGAAAATAAAAGATGACCGAGTTTCGCAAATGGACATTGGCCAAGCATCCGAGCGGCATGCCGAGCGCCGATTGCTTCGCGCTGGAAAGCTTCACGCCGGACGCGCCAAGCGATGGAGAAGTGCTGATTAGGACGCATTATTTTTCGCTCGACCCGGGCATGCGTGGCCGTTTGAGTGGCGACAGCTATGCGGCGGGGCTGAAAATCGGTGACACGATTGAAAGCGCCGGTATTGGCGAGATTATTGCCAGCAAATCCGAGCGTTTTGCCGTTGGCGATATGGTGATGGGCGGGCTTGGCTGGACCGAAGCCCTGCTGCATGCCGATCGCGGCTTACAAAAGCTCGACCCTGCCCCGTTCGACGACCAAGTCGGCATGACTGCGACCATTGGCGTTTTGGGTGTGCCCGGCCTGACTGCATGGTTTGGCTTGCAAGACCTCGGCCAACCGCAAAGCGGCGAGACACTGCTGATATCATCTGCCGCCGGCCCGGTGGGCGCAAGCTGCGGGCAAATCGGCAAAACATTGGGGCTGACGGTTATCGGCATTGCCGGTGGCGCAGAAAAATGCGCCTATTTGAGCGACTTGGGCTTTGACGCGGTGATTGACTATAAGGCCGAGGATAACCTCACCAAAGCCATCACCGCCGCCGCGCCCGATGGCGTCGATATTTATTTCGACAATGTGGGAGGCGCGATGTTGGATGCCGCCATTCTCAATATGAAGCCGAAGGGGCGGATTGTGGTTTCCGGCCAAGTGGCTGAATATAATAATGAAACGCCGACCGGCATTCGCCAGACCACGCGCTTTATCACCCATAGGCTGCGCATGGAGGGGCTGGTGGTTTATGATTATGCCAAGCAATTCCCCGCCGCGCAGGCGGCAATGGCGGCGCTTATTCGTGACGGCAAGCTGGCCTATAAAGAGGATATCAGCACCGGTATTGAAGACGCGCCGCGCGAATATGCGGCGCTATTTGCCGGTGCCAATTTTGGCCGCCGTCTGATTAAGACCTTCTAAGTGCTTAACTTAAATGCTTTATTTTTCCGTATAATATCCGTATATGAAGATTGAACCGTCGAATTTGGAAAGAGTGATTGATGAGTTGGACACCGAAAAGCTGGCGTGAGTTCCCGATTAAACAGGTTCCCGCCTATCAAGACGCGAAGCAACTGGCCGATGTGGAAGCACGTTTGGCGAGCTTTCCGCCTTTGGTGTTTGCCGGTGAGGCGCGCAATTTGAGAGCGCAACTGGCCGAAGTTTGCGAAGGCCGTGCGTTTTTGCTGCAAGGGGGCGACTGCGCCGAGAGCTTTGCCGAGCATCATGCCGACAATATTCGCGACACATTCCGCGTCATGCTGCAAATGTCTGTTGTGCTGACTTTCGGCGCGAAACTGCCGGTGATTAAAGTCGGTCGCATGGCCGGACAATTTGCCAAGCCGCGCTCTGCCGATACCGAGACCATTGATGGGGTCGAACTGCCGAGCTATCGCGGCGACATTATTAACGGCATTGAATTTAATGAAGGCGCGCGCGTGCCCGACCCAGAGCGCCAAATTGCCGCTTATCGTCAGGCCGCCTCGACGCTGAACCTGCTGCGCGCTTTCGCCAAGGGCGGCTATGCCGATTTGACCGAAGTGCATCGTTGGAATCAAGGCTTTGTGGCCGACAGCCCGCAGGGCGCGCGCTATGAGGAAATGGCGGGTCAAATTGACCAAGCGATGGAATTCATGGCGGCTTGCGGCATTTCCAGCACCACCGCCCCACAAATGGGCATGGTTGATTTTTACACCAGCCATGAAGCCTTGCTGCTGGGATATGAGCAAGCGCTGACTCGCCTCGACAGCACAAGCGGCGAGCATTACGACACCTCCGCCCATATGCTGTGGATTGGCGACCGCACGCGCCAGCCCGATAGCGCGCATGTTGAATTTCTAGCCGGTGTTAAAAACCCGATTGGCCTGAAATGCGGCCCATCGCTGGAGCCGGATGAGCTGATAACCCTGCTCGATAAGCTGAACCCGGAAAATGAAGCCGGGCGCGTGACACTGATTGCGCGCTTTGGCCATGATAATGTTGAAAATCACCTGCCGCAGCTTGTGCGTAAGGTTGAGAGCGAAGGCCGCAAGGTTGTTTGGTCATGCGACCCGATGCACGGCAATACGATTAAGGCGTCAAACGGCTATAAAACCCGTCCGGTTGACCGCATTCTCACCGAAGTGCAACGCTTTATGGGCGTGCATCAGGCCGAAGGCACCCATGCCGGTGGCATTCATTTCGAGATGACCGGCCAAAATGTGACCGAATGTCTGGGCGGCGCACAAGCGATCTCGGAAGAAGACCTCTCAAGCCGCTATCACACGCATTGCGACCCACGCCTGAATGGCAGCCAAGCGCTTGAATTGGCGTTTCTGATTGCCGAGGGTATAAGCGCTTACCGCACC
>JAQWZC010000105.1 GCA_029253645.1 Alphaproteobacteria bacterium
ATATCACCCCCATGGTGACCAGGCGATTTACGATGCGCTGGTTCGTCTCGCTCAGGAATTCGCCGTGCGTTACCCGTTGGTGGATGGGCAGGGCAATTTCGGCAATGTGGATGGCGATAACGCCGCCGCCATGCGTTACACCGTGGCGCGCATGACCGAGATTGCCGGTCTGTTGCTGCAAGACCTTGATAGCGACACGGTTGATTTTCGCGACACTTATGATGGTGAGGATGCCGAGCCGATTGTGCTGCCTGCGGCCTTCCCGAACCTCTTGGCCAATGGCGCATCGGGTATTGCCGTGGGCATGGCGACCAGTATTCCGTCGCATAATGTGGACGAGCTTTGCGCGGCGGCCTTGCATCTTTTGAAAACACCCAATGCGCGCATTGATACCTTGATGGAATATGTCAAAGGGCCGGATTTTCCGACCGGCGGCATTTGTGTTGAAAGCCCCGAGGCTCTGCGCGAAGCCTATGCCACCGGGCGCGGTTCCATGCGGGTGCGCGCCCGCTATGAGGTTGAGCAGCTTGGCCGTGGCACTTGGCAAATCGTCATCACCGAAATTCCCTATCAGATTCAAAAATCGCGCTTGATTGAGAAAATCGCCGAGCTGATGAATGCCCGGCAATTGCCGATGCTGGATGATATTCGTGATGAAAGCGCTGAGGATATTCGCGTCGTCATTGAGCCGAAAAGTAAGAATTTTGATCCGGCGCAAGTGATGGCGGTGCTGTATCGGCAAACCGATTTGGAAAGCCGCTTCTCGCTGAATATGAATGTGTTGGATAGCGAGGGTGTGCCGCGCGTCATGGGGCTGCGCGAAGTGCTGACGCAATGGCTGGCGCATCGCAATGTCGTGCTGGTGCGTAAATCGCAATATCGTCTCGATAAAATTACCGCGCGCCTTGAAGTGCTGGACGGTTATTTGATTGCCTATCTCAATCTGGATGAGGTTATCCGCATCATCCGCGAGGAAGACGAGCCGCGCGATGATTTGATGAAAGCGTTCAAGCTGACGCAAGTGCAGGCCGATGCGATTTTGAATATGCGTCTGCGCGCTTTGCGGAAACTTGAAGAAGACGGTATTCGCACCGAACATGCGGCGCTGTCGGCTGAGATGAAAGATTTGCAGGCGCTGCTGAAATCAGACAGCCAGCAGCAGGCGATTATCGCGGCTGAAATAAAAGATATCCGCAAGCAGTTCGGCCCGAAATCCGAGCTTGGCAAGCGACGCACAAGTTTCGAGCAAGTGTCGGAAGACGAAGCCGTGCCGATGGAGATTATGGTCGAGAAAGAACCGGTGACGATTGTCTGCTCTGAAAAGGGCTGGATACGCGCCATGAAGGGCCATGCCGAAAATAGCGGCAAGCTGACCTATAAGGACGGCGATAAGGGTGCCTTCGCGCTGCATGCCATGACCACGGATAAGCTGGTGCTGTTTGTTTCTAACGGGCGCGCCTATACGCTGGATGTGGCCAAGCTGCCCGGCGGGCGGGGCAATGGTGACCCGGTGCGTATGATGCTGGATATTGAGCCATCGGATGAAATTATCGAGATATTTGTCCATCAGCCCGACCGCAAATTGCTGGTCGCATCGCGGATTGGCAATGGCTTTGTGGTGGCTGAAAATGAAATGATTGCCAATCGCAAGGCCGGTAAGCAAATTCTGAATGTCAAAGCGCCCGATGAAGCTGCCATTTGTGTGCCGGTGCTGGGCGATAAGGTGGCCGTGCTGGGCGAGAACCGCAAGCTGCTGTGCTTTGCGCTGGCCGATGTGCCGGAAATGCCGCGTGGCAAGGGTGTGCGCCTGCAACGCCATGGCGACGGGCATTTGGCGGATGCGCGCTGTTATAGCGAAAAAGACGGGTTGAAAATTTCCGATAAGGCGGGGCGCGAGCGCATTTTCACCGATTTGGAAGAATGGCAGGGCTTGCGCGCGCAGGCCGGACGAATTCGCCCGAAAGGCTTTCCGACCGATGGCTTGATGGGACCGGCATTCCCCAATCGGCTCTAATCAGCCAATCCCTTAATCAGCCAATTCCTTAATCAGTAAGCGTGAAGCTGGCTTCGCCCTCATAATTCCAAAATTTGACCCGCACAACATATTCGCCCGGCGCGTAGCGTTTGCTGTCCAGCGGCACTTGGCGGATTTCTTCAATCACATCCTGATTGGCCAGAGCGGCGCGGGTTTGCGTCTCGTTGCAAATATCGGGTGTGCGCACAGCCTGAATAAAGCCGCCGCCCGATGTGGTGATGAAATAGCGGAATATCTTGCAAGGCCCATCGGCGGTGAGCGGCATAATTTCATTGGTATTATTGACCAGCCGCAGCACGACGGGCAGGGGCGTGGTCTCATAATCCGTCAGCCTGTGCTCACCCGGCACGCCGATTTCAAGGCCAATCTCATTATTGCCGACACGCCCATCATCGCGCGCCCAAAACCCGAGCGTGGTAATGATAACGATAGCGGCCAGCGTGGTAACAACCATATTGGGCATTTTCATAAGCTAGTCTCCAAACACCACTTCCGGCAGCCATGTCGCCAGTTGTGGGAAAAATGCCAGCAGGGCCAGCATGAAAAGTTGAATGACGACAAACGGAATGGCGCCGCGATAAATTTGTCCGGTGCTGACGCTGTCGGGGGCAACGCCGCGCAAATAGAATAGCGCGAAGCCGAAAGGCGGCGTTAAGAAACTGGTTTGCAGATTAATCGCCATCATCACGCCCAGCCAAACCGGATCGACATCCATCGCCAGCAATATCGGCCCGACAATCGGCACGACGACAAAAATAATCTCAATAAAATCGAGAAAAAAGCCGAGCAGGAACATAATCAGCATGACAACGGCAACGGCAGCCCATTTGCCGCCGGGCAGGTCTTCCAGCAGGGCTTGAATGGTTTCATCGCCGCCCAGCCCACGAAACACCAGCGAGAATAATGCCGCGCCAATGAGAATGACAAACACCATAGAAGTGGTGTGGGTTGTGGCGCGCACAACATTGCGCAGCACATTATCGGCGCGCGCCATGTTGAGGCTGGTCACAAGCGCAGCGGCCAGCAAGGCGCACAGCCCCAAGGCGACAGCAATGCCGAGATAATCGAAAGCCGCTATGGTATCGCGATTGACGCGCAAATCCATCAGGCCGGTCAGCACCACAAGCCCGATAAGGGACGCCGCGCCGAGGCGCATCAGCATATGGCCATTGGTCAGTTTTTCACCGGCCAGCAAAATCGTGCCAATCGCGCCGACAGAGGCGGCCTCGGTCGGTGTCGCAATGCCGCCCAAAATAGAGCCAAGCACGGCGATAATAAGCAAAATGGGCGGCAGCAAAGCGCGCAGTAAGGCGGGCAGGGAGACGCCCTCGGTTAACTCAGCGGGGGGTGATTTTTCGGGCTGCGTATAGGCGATGAAAATTTGATAGGCGATATAAAATCCGACCAATACCAGACCGGGCAATAAGGAACCGGCAAATAACTCGCCGACGGAGACGGTGTCGGGCGAGAAAATGCCCTGCTCAAGCTGCGCTTTTTGATAGGCATTGGCGATAACATCACCGAGCAGCACCAAGACGATGGAGGGCGGAATGATTTGCCCCAATGTGCCCGCCGCCGCGATGGAGCCTGCCGCCAATGCGGGGTCATAGCCGCGCTTCAACATGGTGGGCAAGGATAGCAGCCCCATTGTGACCACTGTCGCGCCGACAATGCCGGTGGAGGCCGCCAGCAAGGCGCCGACAATGGAAACGGAAACGCCCAAGCCGCCGCGCAGGCGACCAAAAAGCAAGCTCATATTTTCGAGCAAGTCTTCGGCAATGCGCGCGCGCTCCAACATCGTGCCCATAAAGACGAAAAGCGGCACGGCAATCAGCACCTCATTGGTCATGGTGCCGAAAATGCGCTGCGGTAGGGCGTAGAAAAAGCTGGTGTCAAACACATCAAACCAATGGCCCAGCAAGCCGAATATCAAGGCCGCTCCGGCCAGGGTGAAGGCCACCGGAAAACCCGCCATGAGAAACAGGCAAGCCACGGCAAACATGATGAGGTCAAGCGCTTCAGCCATGTTTGGCCTCCCTCAGCTTGGCGGCATTTGTGAGTATGCCCGACACGGCCTGCAAGGATAATTGCGCGGCGAAAAGCAGTATCACCGATTTCAGTAAATAAACGCCCTGAATGCCGCTGGTCTCGCGCGAGCCTTCGCGCACCGACCACGACATGGACACATAATCATATGAGACATAGGCGATGAGAATACAAAAGGGCAGCACGAAGAGAGCGCAGCCCAAGAGATTGATAAGCGCTTTGCGCCGCGCTGAGGCACGGGCATAGAAAATATCGACGCGCACATGTTCGTCTTGCAGCAGCGTATCGGCGGCGGCCATCATAAACAGCACGCCATGCATATAGACAATAGCCTCCTGCATCATGATGGAGCCAATGCCGAAAACATAGCGCAGCACGACAACGGCGAATTGCACCAACACCATCGCAAGCGCCAGCCACGCGGCACTGAGACCAATGGCGTGATTAAGCCGGTCAATTTGCGCGGCCATAAGCACCGCAAAATCTTGCGCTTTATTCATTGTGGTCCTGATTAAACTTTACGACGCGCCAATGTATAGGGTTCTTCGCTCAGCGCACCCCATTCCATTGAATTGGCCAGTGACGCTTTAAAGCTCTCAAATACTTTGGCGGTGAACGGGTCTTTGGCGGCGGCCTCCACCAATACTTTATCCGAGGTTTGTTTGAGGGCTTGCATAATCTCGGGCGCGAAACTACGCACTTGCACTTTGTGCTTTTTCACCAGCGTATCGAGGGCGGTGGCGTTTTTGTAATTATACTCGCTCAGGGTCGAGGCGTTTTCCGCCGCGCAAGCATTGCGAATAATCTCACGCTGGCTTGGGGTCAGTGAGTTCCAAACATCGAGGTTCACGCCGGTTGAGAGGCCTGCGCCCGGCTCGTGAAAGCCCGGGCAGTAATAATATTTGGCGACTTGATGGAAACCGAAGGCGAGGTCATTCCACGGGCCGACCCATTCGCTGGCGTCAATCGCGCCGCTTTTCATGGAGGGGAAAATCTCGCCGCCGGGCAGGGAGACCGCCGCCGCGCCGAGGCGGCGCATGACTTCGCCACCCAGACCGGGCATGCGAATTTTCAGCCCTTTAAAATCATCGAGCGAGGTAATTTCCTTGTTGAACCAGCCGCCCATTTGCACGCCCGTATTGGCCGATTGAAAGGCGATGACGTTAAACTTGGCGGACAGGCTTTCCCAAAGCTGGCGACCGCCGCCGAAATCAATCCACGCATTAAGCTCTTGCGCGGTCATGCCAAAAGGCACGGCGGTAAAAAAATTAAAGGCGGCTGATTTGCCCTGCCAATAATATTCCGCGCCATTATACATATCCGCCGTGCCGGTCGAGACGGCGTCGAAGCTCTCAAACGCGCCGACCAATTCTCCGGCAGCGTAGATTTTGATTTCAAGCTGGCCATCGGTCATGGCGCTGACGCGCTTGGCGATATTTTCGGGTGCCGTGCCGAGGCCGGGAAAGTTTTTCGGCCACGTCGTGACCATTTTCAATCGTCTTTTGCCTTGTGCATAGGCGGGGGCAGAGACAGTGCCGGCCGCCGCCGCAGCCGTGCCGCTGGCCAAGCCGCCGATTAATGTCCGACGATTTATCTTCTTACTCATCAGTCCCTCCCGACCAATATGGGTTACTCGATATAGGCTTGCCAGCCCTCTTCATCCAATATCTGTAATGGCTTGAAGCGCTTTTTGTAATTCATTTTGCCGCAATCTTCGATCAAATAACCGAGATAGACATGCGGCAATTTCAACTTTTGGGCGCGGGCAATCTGGTCGAGAATAATATAACTGCCGAGGCTATGGGCAGGCCTGTCCGGCTCAAAGAAGGAATAGACAAGCGACAGGCCGTCGCGCATCTCATCGACCAGCAGACAGGCAATGAGGCGCGCCTCATCATCGCGATACTCCACCAGATTGGTTTTCACCGATGTCTCTTCCACCATTGCCATATAATCAAGCACGGTCATTTCGGCCATGCCGCCATCCTCATGGCGACTATCGAGATAACGCCGCAGCAAATCATATTGCTCGCGGCTGGTATTGGGGCCGATAACCTCAGATGTCAGGCCGCGATTGCGATTGATGATTTTACGCATATTGCGCGACGGGGCGAAGCCCTCAGCCTGCACCCGCACCGAGCGGCAGGCATTGCATTTATCGCACGCCGGACGATACGCAATGGTCTGGCTGCGGCGGAAACCGGCATGGGTCAGATTATTGTTAATCTCATCGGCGCGGTCGCCCGCAATATGGGCGAACAGCTTGCGCTCCATCATGCCGTCAATATACGGACACGGCATCGGGTCCGTTATGAAGAAGGAAGGCAGTCTATGTCCGCTCGATTGGTTCATATCATCTCAAATCTACAGGCCGAAATACCACGGCGCAAAGGCTGAGTAAGTTAACCATAATATCAGAACCAGCGGAATGCCGGCGCGCATGAAATCGCTGAAGCGGAAATTGCCCGGCGTCATAACCAGCAAATTGGTCTGATAGGCAATCGGCGTCGCAAAGCTACAGCTTGCGGCAAATATCACCGCCAGCACAAAAGCCATCGGGTCAACATCGAGGGCGGCTGCCAGATTTATCGCCAAGGGGGTGAATAAAACGGCGGTGGCATTATTCGATAAAAGATTGGTCACCACGGCGCATAAAAGGAAAAAGGCCGACAGCACAATGGCCGGACTGCCATTGTCGAACAGGCTCAAAAAATGACTGCTGACATAGGCCGCGCCGCCGGTGACTTCCATGGATTGCGCCATTGCCAAAGCGGCGGCAACCACAAGGAAAATACGCAAATCAAACCCACGGCTGGCTTGGCGCACATTCAATACGCCGCTGGTCACCATAGCAATGGCACCGGCAAGAGCGGCGACCACAATCGGCACAAAGCCGCTGGCGGCGGCAAGCACAGTGGTGGCGAAGATTAACCGCGCCGGACCGGCTTTTTCAAAACGTGGCAATTCACGCGCCGACCATTCCATCAGCAGCGTGTCGCGGTTTTGGCGCAAACCCTCTACCGCGCTTTGCTGGCCGATGACCAAAAGCACATCACCGGCTTTCAGGCGAATATCGCCCATCTCATGGCGCAACATGCGGCTACGTCTTTGCACACCGATAATCAGGCAGTCCGTCGTATGGGTGAAACCGGTTTGGCCAATGGCGCGCTGCGCGATGCGCGACCCGGGCGCGACAACCAGCTCGGCCAGCATCAGGTCTTCGCTATTATCATCGCCGGTCGGCACTTGCCGCATGAGATGATTGCGGAGCGGATGGTCTTTTTGCGCCAGCGCATCGGCAATCTCGCGGCGCGTGGCGGCGATATATAATTTGTCGCCGGATTGTAATTGATGGTCGTCAAATGGCGGCAGCATGGTTTGTGCGCCGCTTTCAATCATTTGCAGGGTCATGCCCGACAGCGCGGGCAGAAATCCCGCCGCCGTCTCAGAGCCGATAAGACTGTCGCCATAGCGCAGGCGAAGCTCAATAATATATTGCCGCCCGCTATCCGTATCGCTGTCATCTTGCCCGGCCTCGCGGGTTTTTAAAATGCGCGGCATCACAAACAGCACATATAGGCTGCCGACCGCCATCAGCACCAAGCCGGGCAGGGTCTGGTCGAAAAAGCCAAGCTCGGTCATGCCAAGCCGCGCCGCCGTATCAGCCACCAGCAAATTGGTCGAGGAGCCGATAAGCGTCAGCATGCCGCCCAAAATAGTGATGAAGCTGAGCGCCATCATATAGGGCGAGGCATTGGAGGAGGCGCGACTGGCCATCGCCGCCAGCACCGGAATAACCATCAGCACGACGGGGGTGTTGTTGAGAAAAGCCGAGGCAATCATCGCGCCCATCAGAACGGTGAAAATCGCCAATTCAGGACTGCGCGCTGCGCGGCGCGAGGCTTGGTCAATCAGCCGTTCCAGCGCACCCGATTGAAACAATCCCTGCGCCATGACCAGCAACGCCATAATGGTAATCAGCGCCGGATTGGCAAACCCCGTCAACATATCGCCGCTGGAAATCAGCAGCGTGCCATCAGCATTTGTCAGGGGTGCGAAGGTAAACAGCAGCATGAATGTCAAAATCACCAGCAGCGATGTCAACTCCATAGACAGCCGCTCGCTGGCATAGGCCAGCATAGCCAAGCCTATAACGGCAAAGCCGCTCCACATATGCATAGTCATTTCCATTCTGTCGTTATACAGGCTATTCGCGCTATTCCCTAGATTTACTGCAATGTTTAGGGCATAAAGCAGCTTGTATTTGCCGGTTTAGTGGAGGTTTTATGACCAGCCCTTTAGATTTGCGTCAGGCTTTCGGTCATTTTGGCACCGGTGTGGCCATTATTGGCTTTCACGACCGCGAAAATCGCCCGGTCGGCCTCACCATTAACAGCTTTGCTTCCGTGTCGCTTGAACCGGCTTTGCTGTCATGGTGCTTGGCCAATGAATCCCAGCTTTATGCCGATGTGGCGGCGGTCAGCCGATTTAGCGTCAATATTTTGGCGGCTGACCAAATTGAGCTGTCCAATCGCATGGCGGGGTCGGGCAGTCACATATTTGAGGCCGATGAAATTGAGAGCATTAATGGCGGTGCCCCGGCCCTAAAAGGCGCGCTGGCGCAATTTGATTGCCATATTCACGATAAGGTCGAAGCCGGTGACCATTTAATGCTGATTGGCGGCATTGATGGCGTGCGTCATTGCAGCGACCAACGCGCCCCGTTGATTTATTTCCGCGGCGCTTATACGGCCTTGGCTGAGGGTGCCTAAAATGAGCAGCGTGGCGTTTATCGGTCTCGGGGTGATGGGCTATCCAATGGCCGGTCATCTGGCCGCGGCGGGTCACCATGTTACGGTTTATAATCGCACGGCTGAAAAAGCCGATAAATGGGTCGCCGCCTATGGCGGTCAAAAGGCCAACACCCCACGCGAAGCTGCCGCCAATGCCGCTTTTGTTTTCACTTGTGTCGGCAATGATGATGATTTACGCGCCGTTGTGCTGGGCGCAGATTGCGCGCTGGCAGGCATGTCTGCTGGCGCGATATTGGTTGACCACACCACCACCTCAGCCGACGTGGCCCGCGAAGTGGCGGCGGCTTGCCAAGATAAAGACTGCGCCATGTTGGACGCGCCGGTTTCGGGCGGCGAGGCGGGCGCGGTGAATGGCGCTTTAACGGTGATGATGGGCGGCGATGAGGCGGTATTTGAAAAAGCCGCGCCACTGATTGATTGCTTCGCCCGAGCGCGGCGGCTGATGGGGCCTTCTGGTGCGGGTCAGCTGACCAAAATGGTCAATCAAATTTGCATTGGCGGCTTGGTGCAAGGCTTATCCGAGGCGCTGCATTTTGCTGATAAGGCCGGTTTGGACGGCAAAGCCGTGGTGGATGTGATTTCCAAAGGCGCGGCGCAAAGCTGGCAGATGGAAAACCGCTTTGAGACAATGGTGGATGATGAGTTTGATTTCGGTTTCGCCGTTGATTGGATGGTTAAAGACCTCGGAATCTGTCTCGACGAAGCCACACGCAATGAGGTTTCTTTGCCGGTCACGGAATTGGTAAAAACCTATTATGAAGAGGTTCAGGCTATGGGCGGCGGGCGCTGGGACACGTCCAGCCTCATTCGCCGCCTGCGCGACCTAAAGTAAATAACTTCACTCGAACTAAATAAATTAAATTGAGAGAAATAAAAAAGAATAAACGCATTCTTAACTCGGCCTGCCGATAGTACGAAATATGACGTTAGATATTTTGTACCTGAGTTAGTTGCGTATTTGTGTTTGTGCTTCGTTCATATGACGGGCTATCGCGGCCTGTTTTCCTCTCGGCTCAGCCCATATGGGCTGTCTGCCTTAGTCTGGCTTTGTTCGGCTGCGGCGGTGGCGGTGGTGGTGGTGGCGGTGAGTCGGATACGACCTCACCAACCGCGCCTTCGGTCGATGTCGAATCGGATAATGCGGTTTTTGATGTGCCGGATAATTGGCAAACCGACCCGTCTGTTTGGGCCGCCAATCAAGAATATGAAAACCAGCCCGGCTTGGCGACGGTTAAGGCCGAAGAAGCCTATGCGCGCGGCCTGACCGGAGATGGGCAGATTATCGGCTTTATCGATACCGGTTTGGATGCCGACCATCCGGAATTTGACGAAAAGAATATCGCCTTGAATGACCGCTCGGGCGTTTCCAATCCTTCTCATGTTCAACTTTCGCACGGCACGGGCGTCGCCTCTATTGCGCTGGGTGCGCGGGGCAGTGGTGGCGGATTGCACGGCGTGGCCTTTGATGCCGATCCGGCGGCTTGGACGTTGCGCCTTGGCAGCTCGGGTGCGCTGACGGTGAATGACCGGATTTTGAATAATGCGATCAATCAGAGCTGGGGTTATTCCTCCACATT
>JAQWZC010000109.1 GCA_029253645.1 Alphaproteobacteria bacterium
CCCGCTTTCAAATTGCCTTTGGGCAGAATCCATCGGCCCCGCTGTTGCGAGGTAACAAACATTAGGGCAATGCGCTCGCCCCGAATGGCCATGGGAATAACCCCTACTTTGTGATCCATGTTTGAAACCCCTTATCGGTGCGGCTTATTGCAGATGGGTGCCGCCTAGTTAGCAACAATTGATCATCGGCGGATTTAGTGATTTTGGCAATAGCCTGTTACCGTGAGAGGCCGGATGGTCAGCAGCTTCGGTCGCCAACGAAACATTTGGCGATATAAATCTTGGCGACCCTAAAAAGGTTGAAAGCGGTAAATCAGAGATACAATATACAAGCCTGCGTTGACGCCAAATAAGCTGAGTACGCCATATCGTTGGCGTTAGCCTGTAATTTATTCGAAGACATGAGACCGTAAGGATCCGGTTATGAAATTCACCATACAAGTTTTATTCGCTGCTATTTTGGGCGCGCTTAGTGTAATTGGCGTGACGGCGCGTTATCTGCCACCTTATGACATTATTGCCCGCGTCGAAGCGCTAAGTGATCCAGAGAAAGTTCTGTGGACAGCCACTCGTGTGGGTGAATTATTCCCCACCCGCATCGTCGCGCGCGGGGATCGGACTTTCAGGTTTAACAAAGATCCTGATTTTTTAAGTGGGTTCGAATACACCTTTGAAGGCCAGACCCAAACCATTGAAAACATGATGCGCGACATGGAAACGCTTGGTCTAATAGTCATTCATAAGGGTGCCGTCGTTTATGAAAGTTATGCTGCAGGCATAAGCCCCCATAACCATTTCACCAGCTATTCACTTGTCAAATCTTTTGTTTCAACCCTCATCGCCTTCGCAATAGAAGACGGCGCAATCTCAAGCGTAGACGACCGGCTGGATGCCTATCTGCCGAAGTTGGTGAATTCCGACTACGCGGGTGTCACAATCCAACAAGCGCTTCAAATGTCGTCTGGCATTCGATTTGACAATCCAGCCACGGGTGAAGCCGAGGACACGATCAGCTGGGTCTTGAATACGGTCATATTGAACAACAAATCAGCTTTCGAAGCAGCTCACGCGTTTTCTCGAGCGTCGTCTCCGGGCACGGTCTTCAATTATAACACGGCCGAAACGCAAATCCTTCTTGAATTACTTTCCCGCACAACCAAAATGCACGCCGCCGATTATATGTCTGCAAAAATCTGGCAGCCACTTGGGATGAAGCATGATGCCTTTTGGGTGATCGACCGGCCCGGAAGCCGAGGCCGCGAAATCGGCGGCGCGTTTTTCAATGCAACGCTGGGCGACTGGGCTAGGTTTGGTCTCTTCATCAGCCAAGGCGGAAATTGGGAGGGCAAACAGCTTTTGCCGCAAAACTGGGTCGCTAGCGCGACGACGACAACTGACGAGCATTTGGCTCATGGTAAGGTAGATAAAAACTGGCGCAAGGGATATGGCTGGCATTGGTGGACCTTTGCCGACGGCTCTTTTCAGGCCGATGGCAGTCGAGGTCAGAGCATTTTCATTGACCCGTCGCGAGAGCTT
Organism: Alphaproteobacteria bacterium; assembly: GCA_029253645.1. GTDB lineage: Bacteria > Pseudomonadota > Alphaproteobacteria > RS24 > RS24 > UBA8337. The sequence goes on from JAQWZC010000109.1 coordinate 1,537, forward strand.
GTCGTTGTGAGGTCTAGCGCATGGCCAACAGACTGGGTGGAAGTCTATGACAATCAGACGCACGAATTTTATGACGGTTTGATGGAATTTATAGACGCGAAAGTATCTGAGGCGCCAGAATGACGCTGTGATACACCACAACAAACATGCGTCATTTTTTTGAATAAGTGGTGCCCAGGGGCGGATTCGAACCACCGACACGCGGATTTTCAGTCCGCTGCTCTACCAACTGAGCTACCTGGGCATCGCGCCGCGTGACAACACGGCGTTAAGTAGGGCGTTTATAAGTCATGCATCTGGCGCTGTCTAGCCGCGTTAAAGCCCTTAATGCAGCTTGTCGTGGGATTCTTGTTCGGCCAATGCGGTTTCAATTTCTGCGTCAAAATCATCGGGCGGCTCAACCGCGGGCACGGCATAATGCCCGCCCATCCAGCGATGCAAATCAACATCGGAACAGCGTTTCGAGCAAAAGGGTCGAAATTTTTCGGCACTGTCCGCCGATTTACAAATCGGGCATTTGGCCATTAATCGCCTCCGTTTTGCCGCAGCGCCTCAGCCAATGTCATCACTTCGCGGCGGCGCGTCATCTCAACAACGCTAAACTCCGACATCGGCCCGATACGCACCGGATTTTTATCGCCGTCAAAACCCGCATCCAGCGCTTTCAACACGGCTTCATGCGCGGCTTGATCGGTCATATCAATAAAATCAATGGCAATCAGCCCGCCCAAAGCGCGCAGGCGAATTTGTTTGGCCAGCGCGGCAGCGGCTTCCAAATTCACCGCCAAAGCGTCGCCCTCAGCCGCACCGGAATTGACATCAACCGTGGTCATGGCTTCGGTCGTCTCAATCATCAGCCAAGCGCCGGAGGGCAAATCAACACGCGGCAACATCGCCTTATCCAATTGACCGGCCACATCATGGCGGTCAAATAAAATCTCGCCATCCTCAGCCGCAGATAAAATATCTGCCAGCACCGCCATGTTTTGGCGCATAAATCCTTTGGCGGTGGCAAAACCCGCCGCGCCTTCCACCACCACGGCAGCCGTATCGGCGCGCACCAAATCGCGCAGGGCTTTTTCAATCGGCCCCAAATCCTCGTGAATGAGGCTGGGCGCGTCCATATCCTCAGCGCGCTCCAACAGCGCTTCCCATTGCCCGGCAACTTGCGCCATATCAGCGGCCAGCGCGTCCATCTCCTGCCCCGCCGCAGCCGTGCGCAGCACCCAGCCCGATGGACCATCCATGCCGTCAACATCAACCGCGTCAATGCCGTCGCCTTGGCGAATTTTTTCAGCCAATTCGGTCAGCCTTGTGCGCTCGGCTTCATCCTCAATCTGCCGCGATACGGCAATGCGCGTGCGACACGGGGCCAGCACAACGCCGCGTCCGGCCAATGTCACATCGGCGGTCACTTGCGCGCCCTTATCGCCCTGCGGGGGCCGTGTGACCTGCACCAAAACCGTATCGCCATCCTCGACACAATCCTCAATCGGTGTGTCGCGGGTCGCATCTGGCACCAATGCGCGGGCTTCGCGGGCACCCAAAAAGGCACTTTTGTCAAAACCAATATCGACAAATGCCGCTTGCAGGCGACCGACAACGCGCTCCACACGCGCCAGATAAATCTGCCCGACCGTGCTGGCTTGGGCGTCGGCTTTGCCCAGCGGGGCGGCTTGAAGGGCCGTTAGATGACCGTCTTCCACTTGCGCCACGCGCAACAACCCGTTTTCGACACTCATTAAAATTTCATGCGTCATGGTGTTCTACTTCCCCTAAGAACTTCACGTTTTGTCTTTACGACAGCCGATAACCGGCAGCTTGCAATAAATTCGCAGTTTCAAACAAGGGCAAACCGATAATATTACTGTGCGAGCCGACCGTGTTTGCGATGAAGGCGGCAGCGCGCCCCTGTATCGCATAGCCGCCTGCCTTGCCCTGCCATTCGCCACTATCGAGATAGGCGGCGATTTGTTCGGCGGAGAGGCGCTTCATCTGAACCCGACTGGTCACCACACGCGCCCATTGGCGCGCGCCATCCAGCAGGCAAATGCCGCTATGCACGCGGTGACCGCGCCCTGACATTAAATCAAGGCACGCGCGCGCTTCCTCGGCGGTTTCGGTTTTCGGCAAAATACGTCGCCCGACACTGACCACCGTATCCGCCGCCAATATCAGCGCGCCCTCATGCTGGGCGCTTACGGCTTGCGCTTTGGTCATGGCCAAACGTTTGGCAAGCACCGTCGGCACTTCACGCGGGCGCGGCGTCTCGTCAATATTGGCAGGGTCAATCTGGTCGGGGGTAATCCCGATTTGCGCCAGTAAATCGACGCGACGCGGGCTGGCACTGGCCAGCACAAGCTGTTTATTTGAAGCGATAGGTAATGCGTCCCTTGGTCAGGTCATAGGGTGTCATTTCGACCGTCACCTTATCACCGGCCAGCACACGAATACGGTTCTTGCGCATTTTGCCGGCCGTATGGGCAATCACTTCATGGTCGTTCTCCAATTTCACACGAAACGTCGCATTGGGCAGTAATTCTACCACCGTTGCGTTAAACTCCAGAAGTTCTTCTTTAGCCATAAATCCTACCCGTTAAATTTGCCGGAGAATGACCAAGAGCGCGGCAGAAATCAACCTTTTTCTGGCCAGCCTCATCATCTATCCGCGCATTTGCAAAACTGAGATGAGCGTGAACAGCCGTCGCGCCGTATCGTCATCCAGCACCACCTTATCCGCAAGGCGGGTTTTTAATAATTCAGCACTCTCATTATGCAAGGCGCGCCGTGCTTCATCAATGGTCTCCACACGCTCGGGCGTCGCCGTGCGCATGGCCTCAAAATAGCTTTCGCAAATCATAAAATAGTCGCGAATATTGCGCCGAAACGGCGTCATGGACAGCTCGATGCGGCTCAAAGCCGCGCCCGCACTGTCGGATATGGCAAACACAATGCCCCTATCGGCCAGCGATAATTGCAAGCGATAAGGCCCGTCTGGCCCGCCAACCAAGGCAAAATGATTGCTTTCCAAAATATCAAAAATCGCCACGCGGCGTTCATGCTCAAGGTCAGGATTGCGCGCCACCAGTGCCGGGTCATCCAGCGATAAATGCACAATGCGCCCGGGTTTTTGTTCCGCTTTATCTTCGCCCGCAGCGCCCATTCAGCTATCGCTTCCCATATTCAAACGGATGGAAATCGAGCGGCCATGCGCTTGCAAGCCCTCTTCCTCGGCCAAACGCACCGCCGCCGGACCGATTTCAGCCAGCGCATCGGCATCGCATTTCACCAATGATGACCGCTTCATAAAGTCCAGCACTGACAGACCCGACGCATAACGCGACGCGCGCGCCGTCGGCAAGACGTGATTGGGACCGGCAATATAATCACCAATCGCTTCGGGTGTGTGGCGGCCCAAAAATATGGCACCGGCATGCCGAATATTTTCAGCCATCGTATCCGGCGCGGCGACCGCCAATTCCAAATGCTCGGGCGCAAGCTCATTGACCAATGCGGGCGCGTCTTCGGTCAAATCATTGACCACTAAAATCGCGCCAAAATTTTCCCAACTGGCACGCGCAATGGCCTCGCGCGGCAATCCGGCCAGCGTCGTCTCGACTGCCGCCGCCACCGCATCGGCATAATCATTATCATCGCAAATAAAAATCGACTGTGCGACTTCATCATGTTCGGCCTGGCTCAACAGATCAGCGGCCATCCATGCCGGATCATTTTGCGTATCAGACACCACTAAAATTTCTGACGGCCCGGCAATCATATCAATGCCGACCTGCCCAAAGACTTGCTTTTTGGCCGCTGCCACATATGCATTGCCCGGCCCGACAATAACATTCACCGGCGCGATGCTCTGTGTGCCATAGGCCAAGGCGGCCACGGCCTGCGCCCCGCCAATGCGATAAATCTCATCAACACCGGCCAGCTTGGCGGCCACCAGAACAAGCGGGTTCAGCTTGCCATCGGGGGTCGGCACAACCATCACCACCCGCGCCACACCGGCGACACGCGCCGGAATGGCGTTCATCAAAACACTTGAGGGATAATTGGCCAAGCCGCCGGGCACATAAAGCCCCGCCGCATCAACCGTGCCCCAGCGATGGCCCAATTCGACACCCGCCGCATCGGTGAAGCGGGCATTTTCGGGTTTTTGGCGGGCGTGAAAATCAGCAATGCGCGTCGCCGCCAATTCCAGCGCGGCTTTGGTTTCGGGCGCACAGGCTGTCATGGCCGCATCAATCTCAGCGTCAGATATGCGCAAGGTTTCGGGGGTTAAGGTCTGGCGGTCATATTTTTTGGTCAGCGCGATAAGTGCTGCATCGCCGCGCGCGCGCACATCATCAATAATCGCCGCCACCGCATCATTCACATCGGCCGATTGCTCACGCTTCATGGATTGCAGAGCCGCAAAACGCTCGGCAAAATCATTATCGTCAATATGGGCGCGCAAAAAACAGGCCATGGGGTTTCCGATGCGGTCTCGCTTACTTATCCAAATCATGATGCGGGCGGGCTTTGGCGGCCCACGGCGCGGTAATGTCTTCCAATATGGCCTCACAGGCTTCAACTGCCAAGCCTATCTCGCCGCCACCGGCAAATTGCAAACGCATCTCTCCGGCAGGCGATTTGTCCGGCAGAAAATGTACCGCCAATAAGGCGACCACACCCTCGCGGCGCGTTAAATTCAGTTTCTTTTGCCTGATAGAGGTGACATTTGCAAGCTGCAGCGCGCTACGCACGCGCATTGGCGCGGCCTTTTCTTCCCAACAAAACCGATTGACCAGCAGCACAAAACGCTGCTCATCCGCCAGATAAGCCATGTCGCCAAGCTGCGCGACAGCATCTTGCAGATGCGCTGATATGACCGCCATGTCATCAGCGCTGCGCCCATAAAGTTTCAGCGGCCTGCTCATAATGTTTCCCGCCAGATTTTTGCCCCCACAGCGGAGAGCTTTTCTTCAATGCGCTCATAGCCGCGGTCAAGATGATAGACCCGCGAAATGCGCGTTTCGCCCTCCGCCATCAGACCGGCAATCACCAAAGTAACCGAGGCGCGCAAATCCGTTGCCATGACCGGCGCGCCATAGAGCTTTTCAACCCCCGTGACAATCGCCGTATCGCCTTCCAATGAAATATCCGCGCCCAGCCGCGCCAATTCCTGCACATGCATGAAACGGTTTTCAAATATTGTCTCGCGAATACGCGACACGCCGTCGGCGCAGCACATCAGCCCCATAAATGGGGCCTGCAAATCAGTAGCGAAACCCGGATAGGGTTCGGTAGTAATCGGTGTCGGCTGCGGACGCCCTGCCGGGCCGGTGACATGCAAGCCGCCATCGGTTTCGATCAGTCCCGCTCCGGCCAAACGCATGGCCGGTGCCAGCGCGCCCAATGCCGCCTCGTCAATGCCGGTCAGCGTCACCGCGCCGCCGGTCGCTGCGACAGCCAGTGCAAAAGCTCCCGCCTCAATGCGGTCGCGCGTGACGGTATGGTCGGCACCGTGCAATTTCTCGACCCCTTGAATGGTCAAAATGCGTGTGCCTAAGCCGTCAATTTGTGCGCCCATAGCTTGCAGGCAAGTGCCGACATCAACCACTTCCGGCTCAGTTGCGGCATTGGTTATAACGGTTTCGCCTTTGGCCAAACACGCCGCCATCAGCAGCACATGAGTTGCGCCAACCGAGACGAAAGGAAAATCCACCCGCGCGCCTTTAAGGCCGCCTTTCGCTGTTGCGTTCACATAGCCGCCCTCGACAGAAATATCAGCGCCCATGGCGGCCAAGCCGTTCAGATATAAGTCAACCGGCCGCGTGCCAATGGCGCAGCCGCCGGGCAGCGAGACTTGCGCCTCATGGGCGCGCGCCAAGAGCGGCCCCAGCACCCAAAAGCTGGCGCGCATTTTCGACACCCATTCATAAGAGGCCCGCGTGCTGGTAAGCGTCGGCGTATCAATGTTCAGGCCCTCGCCCGGGCCATTGCCAAACTCCGCGACTGTCGCCCCCAGCTCGGCCAACACTTTTGCCAAAGTGCGTGTATCGGCAAGCCGCGGCGTGCCGCGCAAAATCAGCTCCTCATCGGTCAAAAGCCCGGCCACCATGAGCGGCAGCACAGCGTTTTTAGAACCCGAGACAGCAATCTCGCCGCGCAGCCTGTGACCGCCGGATATGACGATTTCATCCATCAGATTGGCTCTGTTTCGTGGCCCGCTTGGCTTCTTTGCGGCGTTTCAGATTGGCGCGCAAAGCTGCCGCCAGTTTTTCTTGCCGGGCGGATTTATCGGCCGGTTTTTGATTGCTGCTATTTGGCTCTTTGCTCATGCCTTTTCATAATATCATTCGGGCAATTTGTCATGCTTCGACACCACGCCACGGGTCCAGCCTGCGCCGTGCCAATCGGGGCGCAAAAAAATCTCGCGCCCCCCACATTGAGCGCAACGGAATTTATGCTTCACCTCGTAAAGCGTCGCATTGCCGAATTTTTCGTATAGCGGCGCGGATGGCACCACCTTATGATGGCTGCATCCCTCGCACCAAACCCAGAGATTTAACCGACGCTCGACCAACCAGCCCAGCCGCACCGGCTTTACAGACGCTTTTCGCATGACGCAACACAGGTTTCAACAAAATAGAACAGAAAAAGAACACTAGTACAAGGCGCGCGCCCGTGCAATCCTTGCTTGCATCGCTGCGCGGCCTATGGCAAACAGCTTTCACGCTTTTCGCGCTGCTGCCGTAGCTCAGGGGTAGAGCACTTCATTGGTAATGAAGAGGTCGGTGGTTCAATTCCACCCGGCAGCACCATTTCTCGAAAATTCAGAATAAGCGCTTGGCCGCGCCATCGGCCGGGCCTACGCCCCTTGGCTGGAGGATGACATTAACGGCGGCCGAATATTTTCTTAACTTTGGGCCTTGAGCCGAGGTAAAACACCGCAGCAAATATGATAATGGCTAGGAGAACGCCCGCCTCCTTACTCAAATGACCTTCGGGGATAATCTTTATGGCACCGATATAGCCGAAAAAAAGCAAATTCGTTGTGGTGATTTGCGCCGCTGAATATTTTTTTTCAGGCGCAAACACAGTTTGCAAAGAGAAATAGGCAAACATGGAAAAGAAGGTCAATCGAAGCGTCTCGTAACGATAAAGCGGCGGAAAAAACGCCGTATTGTTATCCGACGGATAAAACAGAAAAGGCTCACCCAAAAGCGATAGGACAACGACAATGGCCGCCCAAACACCAATGAAAAAAATCGCCAGCCGTAACATAAACCTAAAGCTCATGGGGAACGGTAGCAAATGCCCGTGAAAAATCAAAACGCAATCTTTTTGGCACGCTTAATCCGAGCACCGGTTTGGACTTGCCAAAGGCGATTCTATCCTGTAATTAATAATCATTCGCATTATCAAAGGGGATTTGGAAACGCGCCATGTATGTTTGCAACTGCAACGGCATTACCGAAAAAGACGTCGCTCAAGCGATTGAGAACGGCTGCGCGCGGGCCGAAGATATTTACGAGAAATGCGGCACGCAACCTCAATGCGGCCGATGCATTGATCGCATGCGCGCAAATTTGGCATTATTGACCGTTGAGAAAGAGCCCGCCACCGCGCTGGCCGCTGAATAAAGCGTCGGCTTGGCCCTTACCGCTTAGCTATTATCAGACGCGCCGATTTGCTCTTGGAGATAATTCTGCAAGCCGGTTTTTTTAATCAAGCCCTGCTGGGTTTCAATCCAGTCAATATGCTCTTCCGTATCATCGAGGATTTTTTCAAAAATCTCGCGCGTGACATAATCGCGTTTGTCTTCGCACAGGGCGATGGCCTCTTTCAGACATTTTTGATTGAGCATTTCGACCGATAAATCAGCGGTAAACATTTCCGGCACATCCTGACCAATGCTCAGCAGACCCAAATCCTGCAAATTCGGCAGGCCTTGCAGCATTAACACGCGATTAATAATCCAATCCGCATGTTTCATCTCGCCCAAGCTCTCATGATAGACCTTGTCGCCCAAAGCCTCAAAACCCCAATCCTTCAACATGCGTGCATGCAGAAAATATTGGTTCACTGCCGTCAACTCATTCTTCAAAATGATGTTCAGCTGCTCGATTACTTTTGCGTCGCCCTTCATGGCCTGCTCCATATTCTATTTTGGCGCGCCGCGCGCGCCTTCGGTTGATAAGAAAAATATAGGGCGGCCCGGGTGAAAAGGCAAATTATTAAATGTTTTCAATAGTTTGTTACTAATACGCATTCGCATTTACAAGCGGCCCTATTTCGTGCGGCCTTGCAATTTCTCAAATGTCCGCATGCCGCCCAGCCCCAGCAGCGCGTAAAGAATGGTCGTCAACACATCGAGATGCAGCGGTGGTGGCTGCGGCGTATCGGCCGTGGTCAAGGCCAATGCCCTGACCATTTAATCGCGGGCGATGAAGTTATAAAACAAGGCCAGCCCGCACACCCAACCAATAAAGGGCCGCCATCCGGCAACAAAAACGCTTTTATGCGCGGCTTCTATTTTATTGATCTCAAGCTGCACCAAACCGGGATGCTGGGCGATGCGCGCCAGCACGGCTTTTTTATCCAACCGCTCCTTATCGGAGGTGAATAAAGCGTCCAGCACATTACCGACCGCTTCAATCGGTTGGGTCGCTTGTTGGGTCAAAAAAGAAAACATGCGCCATGATAACCCGCCGCCGCGGCGCGGGGATAAAACAAAAAAAGGGGCGCCGCAGCACCCCTTTAAAATTGCTTATTCCGAGCACGTCTTAACACGCCTTAGCGCATTTTAGACAAACGCCTCATCCCATGTGCCTTCGGTCGAGGCTTTGGCATATTCGGTCGCGCGGCCTTCAAAGAAGTTCATATGCTCAATGCCGTTCAGCATTTCGTCCATCCATGGCAGCGGATTTTTCTCAATTTCATAAATCGGCTCGAGATTGAGCTGCACCAAACGACGATTGCCGATATAGCGAATATAATCTTTCACTTCCTGCGGCTCGAGACCCTCAACGCCGCCCATTTCAAACGCCAAATCAATAAAGGCATCTTCATGTTTCACCACGGTTTCGCAAGCCGTATAAAGGTCTTGCTTCAATTTATCATTCCAAATGTGCGGGTTTTCTTGAATGAATGTGTTGAACAGCTTCACCGTTGAATTCGTGTGCAGCGTCTCATCACGCGCCGACCAAGTCACGATTTGGCCCATGCCCTTCATTTTATTGAAGCGTGGGAAATTCATCAAAATCGCGAAACTGGCAAATAGTTGCAGGCCTTCGGTAAAGCCGCCAAACACCGCCAAGGTTTTGGCGATATCCTCATCCGTCTCGACGCCCCATTCCTGCATGTAGTCATATTTATCCTTCATCTCGCCATATTTCATGAAGGCTTCATATTCAATTTCCGGCATGCCGATTGTGTCCAGCAAATGCGAATACGCCGCAATATGGATGGTTTCCATATTTGAAAAAGCGGCCAGCATCATTTGAATTTCAGTCGGCTTAAACACTTGGGAATAATGCTTCATATAGCAATTATTCACTTCCACATCGGCCTGCACGAAAAAGCGGAAAATCTGCGTCAGCAAATTGCGCTCGGCACCGGTCAATTTCTTGTGCCAGTCTTTCACATCTTCGGCCAGCGGCACTTCTTCAGGCAGCCAGTGAATCCGCTGTTGCGTCAGCCAAGCATCATAGGCCCAAGGATAGCGGAAGGGTTTATAAACAATACGTTCTTCAAGAAGAGACATTACATTCACCTTTTCGTTTGCATCAAATTTCAGTGGCGATATATGCCCGCCCTATCTACGCCCTCGCCCGCTTATTGGCAGGAGAGACATTCTTCAAAATCATTACCCTCGGCTGCGGCCGCCATAGCATCTTGCATGGCTTTGGTGTCATCCTCGGCTTTTTCAGCGCGTTGAATGGACAGCGAGCGACAATAATACAAGCTCTTCACACCCTTTTTCCAAGCCTGATAATGCACTTGGTGCAGGTCACGCTTGTGAATGTTGGCGGGCAGGAAGACGTTTAAGGATTGCGCTTGGTCAATCAGCTCCGAGCGGTCACCGGCGAAGTCAATCAGCCAACGCTGGTCAAGTTCGAAAGCGGTTTTGAAAACGGCCTTCTCATCATCGCTCAAGAAATCAAGGTGCTGAACCGAGCCGCCCGAGGTCACAATGGACGACCAGATATCATCATTATTCTGGCCTTTTTCATCGAGCAATTTATTGAGGTGACGGTTACGCACATTAAACGAACCGGACAGCGTTTTATGGGTAAAGCTATTGCCTGCAATCGGCTCAATGCCCGGGCTGGTGCCACCGCAAATAATCGAGATGGAAGCGGTTGGCGCAATCGCCGTTTTATTTGAGAAGCGCTCATTCATGCCGCATTCCGCCGCATCAAGGCACGGGCCGCGTTCATTGGCCAGTGCTTGCGACGCCGCATCGGCTTGCTCCTTAATATGGGTGAAAATGCGCTTATTCCAAACCTTCGCCATCACGCTTTCCCACGGAATCATATTGGCTTGCAGGAAGCTGTGAAAGCCCATCACACCGAGGCCGACCGAGCGCTCGCGCTGGGCCGAATATTTCGCTTTGGCCATATCATCGGGCGCGCGCTGGATGAAATCCTCCAACACATTATCGAGGAAGCGCATCACGTCAGGAATAAATTCTTCTTCCTTATTCCATTCATCAAATTTTTCAGCATTTAAAGATGACAGGCAGCACACGGCTGTACGGTCATTGCCGAGATGGTCCTCACCCGTTGGCAGGGTAATTTCCGAACATAAATTCGATGTTTTAATCTCAAGATTGAGCAGTTTTTGATGCTCGGGACGCAGATTATTCACCGTATCTTTGAACACCATATAGGGTTCGCCGGTTTCAATCCGCGCCGTCAGCATACGAATCCACAAATCACGCGCCTGCACAGTGGCTTGCACCGAGCCGTCTTTGGGTGAGCGCAAGGCCCATTCTTCGTCATTTTCAACCGCCCGCATAAAGGCGTCTGAAATCAGAATACCGTGATGCAAATTCAGCGCTTTGCGATTCGGGTCGCCACCGGTCGGGCGGCGAATTTCAACAAATTCTTCAATTTCCGGATGGTCAATCGGCAGATAAACCGCGGCAGAGCCACGCCGTAAAGAACCTTGCGAAATGGCCAGCGTCAGACTGTCCATCACCCGAATAAACGGCACAATGCCAGAGGTCTTGCCATTCTCACCGACTTTTTCGCCGATGGAGCGCAAATTGCCCCAATAAGAGCCAATGCCACCGCCGCGCGAGGCCAGCCAGACATTTTCATTCCATAAATTAACAATATCGCCAAGGCTGTCATTGGCCTCATTCAAGAAGCAGGAAATCGGCAGGCCGCGATCCGTGCCACCATTGGAGAGAACAGGGGTGGCCGGCATGAACCAAAGCTTGGAGATATAATCATAAAGACGCTGCGCATGCGCTTCGTCATCACCATAATAAGAGGCAACGCGGGCGAATAAATCTTGGAAGCTCTCGCCCGGCATTAAATATCGGTCGGTCAGGGTCGCCTTACCGAATGCCGTCAATAGCGCGTCGCGTGACGGGTCGGTTTTAACCCGCGGCGCGGCTTTAAACTGCACCGCTTGGTCGTGGCGGTCAAAATCAAGTTGCGGCTCGCTATGCGCCGGGTCACCCTCGGCACGACGCGGCTGGCGCGCATCCAATTGCTCTTTGGTCAGCACTTCATCTTGCATTTTTTCTTTGTCCTGACCTTTTTTGGTGGCCCCATCATCGGCCCCGTTCTCTCTAAACATGCGCGCTCCTCATTCTTGGCGTCCAATATCGCTTTTCACGGCGACATTCCTGTCATTTCCGGTCCGCTTTAAGGCTAAAAACGCACCCAAAACCGACCAAAACAGGCCTAAATTGAGGGACAGCTTACCCGCGAGCGCCGTGCGGCACTGTTGGCTCCCAGTGAGAGCCTATCACGGTATGTTTTTAACTTTCGGCGGTTTGTAGCTGGTTTTGAACAAAAGCTCTGAACCAAATACCCTCCGACCGGACACTAGATATAGTGTCTATTTCATTGAAAACGTCAACAGCTAGTTGCATGAAACTTTAATTTTTTTTGATGTTTCTATTTTTTGCTGATTATTCAGCTATTTAGACTGATATAAAAGATGCACTCTCAAAGGCGATTTTGGGTCATTCGTCCACTAACTTATCCACAGGAGAACAAATCAGGCAAATCAGTTGCAAATCACCTTACTGATTTGGCCTTTGGGACGGCAAAAAACGTACCAAGAGCCAAACCACGCTCACCACATGGCCCAGCACAAAAATCGGCAAGGCCCATAAGGCGGCCACGCGTTTTTGTTTTTCATGGGACAAAATCACCGCCCCCATGCAGATGCCGCCCAACATCACATCGGCCAAGGTCACCAAACCCCAAGGCTCGGCCAGCACATTATCAAAGCCGCTGCCGCCGACGCTTTGATAGGCGGTGATGCATAAAAGCAGAAATAACAGACCGGCCAGTCCGACTGCGACCGTCAAAATAATCGATGTTTGTTTGCTCATATCGGCCTCCTATGGGTTTTACGCCGAATCAACCCGGTTGGTTTAAGTGAAGTCGGTTTAAATGAAACCGGGCATATAAAAAGGCCGCCGGACGAAACGCCCCGCGGCCTTCATAATCAAATCGGTTTGAACGAACTGGCTTACAGCACTTCGAACAGACCGGCAGCACCCATGCCGCCGCCAATGCACATGGTGACGACAACATTTTTCGCACCGCGGCGTTTGCCTTCCATCAGCGCGTGGCCGACAAGGCGCGCACCGGTCATGCCATAAGGGTGACCAATAGCGATAGAACCGCCATTCACATTGTAATTTTCATTGTCGATGCCCAGCTGGTCACGGCAATAAAGCGCTTGGCTGGCGAAAGCTTCATTCAGCTCCCACAAATCAATGTCATCAACTTTCAGGCCGTGACGTTCCAACAGACGCGGCACGGCAAATACCGGACCAATGCCCATTTCATCAGGTTCACAACCGGCAACGGCAAAACCTTTAAACGCGCCCAGCGGCTCAACACCGCGACGCTCGGCTTCTTTGCCTTCCATCACCACAACAGCAGCGGCACCGTCTGACAATTGCGAGGCATTACCGGCGGTAATGAACTGGCCTTCGCCGCGCACCGGCTGAAGACCTTGCAGGCTTTCAATGGTGGTTTGCGGACGATTGCACTCATCGCGGTCAACCGTGTAATCGACAATGGATTCTTCGCCGGTCTCTTTATTGACCTGCTTCATCTTGGTTTCCATCGGCACGATTTCATCGGCGAACAAACCGGCTTCCTGAGCGGCTGCCATACGCTGCTGGCTTAGCAGCGCATATTCGTCTTGTGCTTCGCGCGATACATTATAGCGATCGGCAACAATATCGGCGGTCTCAATCATCGGCATCCACAAAGCGGGATAGCTGCCCATGAGTTTTTCTTCCGTGATGTTGTTGTAATTGGCGCCCTGCATTTGCACCATGGAGATGCTTTCGACACCGGCACCGACCGTCACCGGCACATTTTCATTCAGCACACGACCGGCGGCCATGGCGATGGTTTGCAAACCGGATGAGCAAAAACGGTTAACCGTGACGCCCGATGTGGTGACCGGGCAACCGGCCCAAATAGCTGCAAGACGACCGACATTTTGTCCGGTCGCGCCTTCCGGCGTGCCGCAGCCCATAATGACGTCTTCAACATCACCGGCATCAATACCGGCACGCTCAACGGCATGTTTAATGGCGTGGCCACCCATAGCGGCACCATGTGTCATGTTAAAGCCACCACGGCCCGACTTTGCCAGACCCGTGCGTGCGCTTGATACGATTAACGCTTCTCTCATAATTAGCTCCCTTAAATCCGTAAATGGGTTCAAAACTGGCGCGATATTGCGCCAAGAAGGTGACATTTTCAATGCCATAAAGCGATTTATCCCTAAACCATGGAAATTATATCGATATTCCCTATGCGATTTACCGAAAATTAGGTGGCGGGCCGTCAAAATGCCCTATCGCCGCAAAATAAGAAGAAGAGATAAGAAGAATAAGAACAGGCGGTTTTTCCACAACGCCCTGGCGGCGCATCACAAAACCGCCACAATCAGTTTTTAGGTTAGGCTTATGAATCAACAAAAACCCTCTCTGTTTAAAACGCCTCGTTTGGGTGACGCGCTATTGCTGGTTCTCCTCGGCATGGTTCTCCTCGGCTTTCCTCTCCTCTCCGCTTCGGCACAAGATTTTGCCAAGCCGGATGACAGCCAATTGAAAAAAATGCTGACACCATTGCAATATGCCGTCACCCAAAACGATAAAACCGAGCCGCCTTATCGCAATCCGTTTTGGGATGAAAAAGCGCCCGGTATTTATGTCGATATTGTATCGGGTGAGGCGTTGTTCTCTTCCTTGGATAAATATGATAGCGGCACGGGCTGGCCCAGCTTCACCCGTCCGTTGGAAGCGCGCTCGATTGTTGAACGCGATGATTGGAAATTTTTCGTCAAACGCATTGAGGTGCGCTCGAAATTGGCCGACAGCCATTTAGGCCATGTGTTTGATGACGGTCCGGCACCTACCGGCTTGCGCTATTGTCTCAATTCAGCGGCCCTGCGATTTGTGCCTTTGGCCAATATGGAGGCTGAAGGCTATGGCAAATATCTTCCGGCCTTTGAAAAAGCAGGCTTCAAACTCTAATTAAGCCGCCTCAATCCGCGCCAATATTTCAGCCCGCACCATATCCGGCACTTCCATTGGCAGAAAATGCGATGTGCCCTTCACCATGGCGATTTTCTTATCGACAGCCAGCGCCTCAAACGCGCCCTGTCCGCGCGTAGTCGAGCCATGCTCTGCCGTCAATAAAGTAAAGGGCGCGCGCAAGCGGCGAATGAAACGCTGGCAATTTAATTGCGGCCCTTTGAAATTGGCGGCCTCCCAATGCGGCGCGCAAGCCAGTGTCACGCCATCGCCATTATCCAAAACCCCGCCCTCAATATAGGCGTCCAAAAACCCGTCGCGCCAACTGGTAAATGCACCGCGCCCGACATAGGCGGATTTTATCTTTTCCTTATTGGGCCATTCGGCGCGTCTTTTGGCAGCCATTTTGGCCAGAGCCAGCCCGCTATGCTTGCCGGTGATTTTGGCCACCAAATAAACCAGCGGCCCCATGCGCGGCACAATCACCGGATCGGCCAATATCAGACCGGCGACCAAATCGGGCCGCTCGGCAGCGGCAAAAACACTGCTAAAGCCGCCCATAGAATGACCGCCCAGCCAGATTTTGCGGCCATGCGTTTCGGCCAATCTTTCAAGCAAGGCTATCAGGTCGCGGCCATAAATATCCCAACCGCTCATTTTTGACGGCTCGGCGGCCAGCGTGGTTAAGCCGTGACCGCGCGCATCCCACGCATAAACATCGCATTGCGCCGCCAAGGGCGCGAGCAGCGGGTCATAAGTGCGCCCGTTAAATCCATTGGCATGCGCCCAGTGTAAAACCGGTCGGTCGGAGACCTGATTTTGCCATTGATAAAGCGATAGCGCGCCTGACCCATCATGCGGTAGAGAGATTTGGCTGTGGTGCAACATAGTTTCTTCCTCTTGCGGGGAATATGCATCAGCCGCGCGAAAAGGCAAGGCAAGGTCGAAAACCGCGATAATTAAGGCGGGCGGGTGTGGCGGCGGTTTGCTAGGCAAAATAGCGATAATATGCTACGCCGAGCCTTATTCCGGTTTAACGCATATCCGTCCGGCAAAGCGCGAAAGGCTCGGCTTAGATGCAAATTTATCTGCCCATCGCAGAAATGAGTGCCAACATCATGACCCTAATCGGCATGGGTGGTTTGGTCGGTTTCATGTCGGGCATGTTTGGCGTGGGCGGCGGTTTTTTAATGACGCCCTTATTGATTTTCATCGGTGTGCCACCGGCCGTTGCCGTGGCCAGCGAGGCCAATCAAATTGTCGCCTCGTCGGTTTCCGGCGGTCTGGCCTATTGGCAACGCCGCGCCATTGATGTGCCCATGGGGCTGATTTTAATGTGCGGCGGTTTGGCAGGTTCTTATAGCGGTGTGCAAATTTTCAAAGCGCTGCGCGCGCAAGGCCAAGTTGACCTGCTCATCTCGCTTTCTTATGTCTTATTCTTATCGGTGATTGGCTTGCTTATGCTGCGCGAGAGCATTCATGCGCTCAATGCGCGGCGCAAGGGCAATCCGGTGCGGGCGCGGCGGCCCGGGCAACATAGCTGGATTTTGGGCCTGCCCTTCCGCATACGCTTTCGCCGCTCGGGACTTTATATCAGCCTTATTCCACCGGTTATTATCGGCTTTTTTGTCGGCATGATGTCGGCGATTATGGGCGTTGGCGGCGGCTTTATCATGGTGCCGGCGATGATTTATATTTTGCGCATGCCGACCAATGTGGTTATCGGCACATCGCTGTTTCAAATTATTTTTGTCACCGCCTCGGTCACGGTTTTTCATGCCGTTGAAAATCAGACGCTGGATATTGTGCTGGCCGTTTTGCTGATGATTGGCGGCGTCATTGGCGCGCAAATCGGCGCCTATGTCGGGCAGCGTTTGCAGAGTGAACAATTGCGCGCGCTTTTGGCACTCATTGTGCTGGCGGTCGGCGCAAGATTGTTTTTTGATTTAATCATTGAGCCGCAAGAGCTGTATTCCATCACGCCGCTCACGCCGGTTTTGGAGGCGGGCCAATGATAAACTGCCGCCGCCTTATCGCCCTATCGGTCACAATTTGTGGGCTGGCATTATTGGCCATGCCCGCCGTGCGCGCCAATGTGCTGGTCACTGATTTATCAAAAGACCAGATTTCCATTCGCGGCGATTTTACCGGCGAAACCCTGCTGCTGTTTGGCGCCATTGACCCGCATCCGCATGGGGCCATTGATGGGGTGGTGGTTGTCTTGCGCGGGCCAAGCGAAAATATCATGCTGCGCAAAAAGCAAAAAACCCTCGGCATATGGGTCAATCAAGCGGCCTATCCAATGGGGCCTTTGCCCGGCTTTTTGGCCACTGTCAGTTCTGCGCCTTTGGTTGATTTCATTCCCGATGAGGAAAGACGCTTGCTCAATATCGGGGCCGATAAATTGCAGGCCAATATGTTGCGCGGCACGGCGACAGATGAAGAACAACGCGCCGCATTGGCGGCTTTTATTCGCCTGAAAGAAAAAGACCGGCTATTTGCCGAAAACGCGCAAGCGGTCGAGATTATTGATGGCCGCCTGTTTCGCGCTGAGATAAATCTGCCCGCCGGTATGCCGGTCGGACGCTATGTCACTGAATTTTTCGCCTTTAAGAATGGCCGCGTGGTCGGCTATCGCACCGGCGAATTACCGGTTGATATTGTCGGCGCGGGACACATATTGGGAGAAGCGGCGCATAAACAATCGCTGCTTTACGGCCTGTCAGGTGTCGCTTTGGCGATCTTTATGGGCTGGGGTGTGGCAGCAATTTTCAGGCGGCGTTAATGGATGGATTTTTGGCTTCGGCCCTTGCGGCTTTTTTTGGCGGTGCGCTGAGTTTTCTCTCGCCTTGCGTCCTGCCGCTTGTGCCCGGCTATTTATGCTTTGCCGCCGGTTTGCAATTTTCAGAATTGAGCGAATTGGATAAAAAAGGCGAAGCCACGGCGCGCATCCTGCCCGGCGCGCTGGCTTTTGTCGGCGGCTTTTCCGCGGTGTTTATCGCTTTGGGCGCGGGCGCGGCGGCCATTAATCCGCTGCTTATCGCCTATCAAGCCGAGCTGGCCTATGTCGCCGGTGGGGCCATTATCATTCTCGGCCTGCATGTCGGCGAGCTTATTCATATTCCGTTTTTGGCTCGCGAGGCGCGGCTGAAAGACAATCAATCGATCGCGAATTCACGCGCGCCGCTTATCGCCGCCTTTATTATGGGGCTGGCTTTTGCCTTTGGTTGGACGCCGTGCATCGGGCCGATTTTAGCCACTATTTTGGCGCTGGCCGCAGCCCGCGACAGCCTCGGCGAGGGGGTTGGCCTATTGGCGATTTACGCCGCCGGACTTGGCCTGCCGTTTATTCTGGCGGCTTTGGGAGTCGGGCGTTTTCTGGCGGCCAGCCAAAACATCAAACGCAATATGGTCTGGGTGACACGCGGCGCGGGCGCGCTGCTGGTCGGCACGGGCGCGCTGATTATGGCCGGCAGCCTGCAAAGCATTGCCAGCTATTTGCTCGACTGGTTTCCTTTCATGGCGACCTTAGGTTAGGGCCGAGCAAGGACCGAACTGGGACTGAAGCATGACGCATTTTTTCACTCGCTTAAAAACCGTGCCGCCCATGGCGCTGCTATTGGGCCTTTTGGGGCTTCTGCCCTTTATCATGGGTGGTGTCGGCGTATGGCTTGCCGTTTTGGGTGATTTACGATTTGCCCTGCCGCTCATTGTCATTGCTTATGGCTGTCTGATTGCCAGCTTTTTGGGCGGCGTGCGCTGGGGCGCTGCCATGCAGAATAATGAGCAAAATAATGAACAGCATGGCGCGGACGGACATTTGCCGCGTCATTTGGTGATGGCGATTGTGCCGACCCTCATCGCGCTGGTGGCTTTTATGCTGCCCCTGCCGCAAGCCTTCACCTTGCTGATTATTTTATTTGTCGCGCAAGCCGTGCTGGATATTAACAGCACGCAACAGGGCGAGATGGCGGCTTGGTATGCGCCGCTGCGGCTGCTGCTGACCATAATCGCCGGCCTCTCCATGACATCTTTATTGCTGCATGCGCTGACGCATTAGCGGTTAGCGCGGGCGGTCAGGCAAAAGGCGCTTGGGCGCCACCACGGCGAGGCGCGCCGTGCCGAGCATAATCGCCTCATAGGCCGCGCCGTTAAAAAGCCCGTCAAACGCTGCATCGCGAATATTCAAACTGCCGGTCAGCGCACCGAAAGCCGGTAAAATGGCGCGCGCGCCATCCTGCACAAAACACCGCCGCCTGAGGCTGCGCCCGCGTTGGCGCAATTTGGCGCATGGGTGTAAATGACCGGCCAATTCCCCGGCTTCAAAATCTGCATCACGCAACAAAGGCTCGTGGCGCATCACCAAAGCGCCGTCACCGCTTGCGCGAAACACCGGCATGGCGGTTCCGGCCAAACCCCGCGGCGGGGTCGGGTCATGATTGCCGGTCACCCATATGGTCTCCACCGAGGCCGCCAATTGCGCCAGCCCATCGCGGTCATGCGAGGCCATGCGGGCGGGCCAGTTATCATCGTGAAACGCATCGCCCAAGGACACAAAACGTTGCGGCTGATAGGTCTGAAAAGCCGCCGCCAAGCGCTGCAAGCTCGCCGCCGTATCATAAGGCGGCAGCGCGACACCGCGCGCGGCAAATGCCGAGGCTTTTTCAAAATGCAAATCCGCGACAATCAACATGTCTTGGGCGGGCCAATAAAGCGCGCCCGATAAATCAGCGACGAGCCGCGCGCCATTTACCGTGAACTCATAATGCGTCTGCATGGCCAAAACCGCTTATCCCTTCTGTCGCTTCGCGTATCAAATCATCGGCGCGCTGGCTGTTCGGTTTGGCGGCTTCGCCCAAAAGCTCATCATCAGCCGCGCCGCGTATTGGTTCCTTGCCCATTTCCATTAAGAGTGGCACGGCGAGCGGCGATACATGGTCGAGCCGCTTGAATAATAATTTGCCCTGAATACGCGCCAGCATGTTCCCCAAACGTCCAATATCCAATAGGCCGGTCGCCGCATCGGCGCGCGCGGCCTGCAATAAAATATGGTCGGGTTCATAACTCCGCAGCACGTCAAAAATCAGGTCAGCCGAAAACGTTACTTGCCGACCGGTCTTCTCATGGCCCGGCAGATTTTTTTCAATCAGGCCGGAAATCATCGCGCAATCGCGAAAACTACGCTTCATCAGAGATGATTCATCGAGCCATGCCTCAAGGTCATCGCCCAACATATCTTCGGCAAATAAGGCCTCAAGCGTCAGCGCCTGTTGCGCGACCATTAAGCCGATATCGCGCAAGCCCCAAATGGCGAGGCCGTAATCATTGGCCACAAATCCCATCGGCCGTGCGCCCATGCGCTCCAAACGCCGCGTCAATAACATGCCCAAAGTTTGATGCGCCAAACGCCCTTCAAAGGGAAACGCTGTCAGATAATAACGCGCCCCACGGGCAAAGCTCTCAACCAGCAAGACATCTTTTTCGGGCAGGGCCGAAAAGGCTTGCTGCATGGCCAACCATTGCGCCACTTGCGGGGGCAAATCATCCCAGCTTGTCGGATCGCACAATATGGCGCGCACCCGTTCTGCCAAATGCGTGGAGATGGGGAATTTGCCGCCCTGATAGCTCGGCACTTTGGCATCGGCATTGGCGGCGCGCGAGACCAGAGCCTCAGTGTCGCGCACAGCCTCCAAGCGCAGCGTCTCACCGGCAAAAACAAAAGTGTCACCCGGGGCCAAAGCGGTCAGAAAATATTCCTCCATCTCGCCCAATATGCGCCCGCCCATAAGCGGGCGTCGGCTTTTTTTCGCCCGCGTCAGCCGCACTTTCAACATGGGCGCTTCGACAATCGTGCCGACATTCATGCGATAGCGGGTCGCCAAACGCGGATGCGCCAAACGATAATGGCCATTTTTTTCCACCCGCAATCGCGCATAACGGTCATAGCTTTTCAGCGCATAGCCGCCGGTCGCGACAAAATCCAGTACCCGATCAAACACGCTGCGCGGCAAATCAAAATAAGGCGCGGCATGGCTGATTTCCTCATAAAGCGCATCAGGCGCAAAGGGCGCATGGCAGGCTGTGCCAAAAATATGCTGCGCCAAAACATCAAGCCCGCCTGTGCGCATCATCGCGCCATCCTGCTCACCGGCGGCGACGCTTTCAGACGCCGCTTGGCATTCCAACACCTCAAACCGATTGGACGGCACCAAAAGCGCCGCCGAGGCTTCATCAAAACGGTGATTGGCGCGGCCAATGCGTTGCGCCAAGCGGCTCGCCCCTTTCGGCGCGCCGACATGAATGACCAAATCAACCGCGCCCCAATCAATGCCCAAATCCAAAGTCGAGGTGCACACAACGGCGCGCAATTGCCCCGCCGCCATTGCCGCCTCAACCTTGCGCCGCCGCTCCGGTGCCAAAGAGCCGTGATGCAGCGCAATCTCCAGCCCCTCATCATTCAGCGCCCATAATTCGCGAAACACCATTTCGGCTTGCGAGCGTGTATTGACGAAGACCAAACTTGTCTGCGCGGTTTTAATCGCCGCCAGCACATCGCCCATAGCATGGCGTGCCGTATGGCTGCCCCAAGGCAAGCGCTCATTCGTATCAAGAATCGACAGGGCCGGCGGCGCACCGGCTTTGCCCTCAATCAGCGCGGCTTGTTCATCGCCGTTTTTTTGCGGCGTCAAAAACCGCCGCAAGGCCTCTTTATCCGCGACCGTTGCCGACAGACCCAGCCGCTTGGCTGACGGGGCCAAAGCGGCCAATCGCGCCAAGCCGAGCGATAATAAATCGCCGCGCTTATTGGGTGCGAGCGCATGTAATTCATCAATAATCACCGTGTCCAAATCGGCAAAATAATCCGCCGCCTCGGGCCAACTCAGCATCAGCGCCAATTGCTCGGGCGTGGTCAGCAAAATATCGGGCGGATGGGTTTTTTGACGGGTTTTGCGATTTTGCGGCGTGTCCCCGCTGCGCGTTCCAATCCGCATATCCAGCCCCAGCTCCTCAACCGGCTGCATGAGATTGCGCTGAATATCCACCGCCAGCGCTTTAAGCGGCGACATATATAAAGTGTGCAGCTTGCCGCGCGACCCGTCGCGCACCAAAGCCTCGAGACTGGGCATAAAACCGGCGAGGGTTTTACCGCCGCCTGTGGGGGCAATCAGCAGCGCATCACGGCCCGCTTTGGCAGCCTGCCAAAACGCCAATTGATGCGCGCGCGGCTGCCATTTACGGGCGCGAAACCAGCCGTCAAATTGCGGCGATAATACGACATTATCGGGCATGAATTGACTATAGGCATTCGCGCCCAAAGCCGCCAGCTATCTGCCCAAATGCGCTGCCAAGTCGCGGGCCAGTTGGCGACATGAATTTTGCACCGCATTGGACACGCGGCCCAAACACAAAAAACTATGGGTCAATTCGCCAAAACAATAATGCGTCACCTGATTGCCAACAGCCGCCAAGGCCTCGGCATATTCATTGCCTTGGTCGCGCACCGGATCAAAACCGGCTGTGGCGATAATGGCGGGCGGCAATTTTTGCAAGTTCTCATTATGCAGCGGATTGGCCCAGCCATGGTCGATATTTTTATCATCGGGAAACACATTGGCGTTAAACATTTCCATCGTCTCTCGACTTAACGGAAACATCTCAGCGCAGTTTTGCATTGAGCCGGTCTCTTCAATTTTCGTGCTGACCCACGGATAGATAAGCAATTGCGCCGCCGGTTGCGCAACTTTTTGCGCCCTCGCATCACCGGCGCGCGCCTTGTCGCGCAAGATTTGGCACATGACGGAGGAAATCAGCCCACCGGCGCTATCGCCTGCCAGCGCAATGCGGCGTTTATCAATGCCCAAAACCGCGGCGTTTTCATGCACATAATCCCATAGCGCCAGCCCGTCTTCAATGGCGGCGGGAAACGCATGTTCGGGGCAGAGCCGATAATCCAGCGTGATGACTTTGGCGCGGCATATATCGGCCAGTAGCGAGCAAAACCAATCATCGGTCAAATGATGCATAATCACCAAACCGCCCTGATGGAAAAATAAAATCGCCGGGTCGGTATCGCTGGTATGGCGCGGCTCATAAATGCGCGCTTTCAGCGTCGCGGTTTTGAGCGGCAATTCGACATCGGAAATTTTGACCCCGCGACAGCGCGGCAGCGCAATCGCATCAAAGGCGTTACCGGCTTTGCGAATATCGGCCATGGTTGGTGCTGCGCTCGCGGCGTCGGCCGTGCGCGCCATATTTTTGGCGCTCAAATTGGCCAATATTTGAATATTGGGGTCCATCTCATAGCCATCCACGCTTATTGGCGGACCTGCCATTTTCTGAGCCAAGCCACGCGGCATCATGCGCAAAGCGCTGAGTATTAGGTTTTGAACACTCACCTTAAGTCTCCCGTGAAACGAGATTAAACAAGCTATTGGCCTGCGCCGTCAATCCCACGCATGAACAGATTTGTGGCAAAGCGCGCGGCGCGTTGCGGGTCAATGGGATTGCGCTCCATCATTTCATCCAGAATGGCAAAAGCCACGCCGCCAATTGTTGCGGTTAAAAACCCGGCATCATTTTCCGGCGTCATGCCCAGCTTCATGGCGCGCTCAATATCTTGGCGCATCTCGGCCAAACCGGCGGTCACTTGCGGGCCTTGCATATTGCTATTGTCCCCATCGCGGCCCCGATTGGACCGCATCAAACGATAGGTCTCAGGGTTTTCGGCATAATAGGTAAAATAGGTCAAATAGCTGGCTTCGATAAATTGCTCGAAATTTCCGGCTTTTTTCCGCGCCTCAGACAAAAGCGCGCGCAATTCCTCGCCCGTATCATTCGACAGGGCCTCAAACACATCTTCTTTATTGGTGAAGTAATTATAAAATGTGCCGGTCGCCAAATCCGTGCGGCGGATAATATCGCGCACCGTCGCGCCGCCATAACCAAGCTCGGCAAATACGGCGCGCGCGGCATCCAAAATCGCATCGCGATTGCTCGCCCGATTGCTGGCGCGCTTGCTGACATTTTGCCCATGCGCAAGTTTATTATGTTCAATATTCATACGCTTACACTTAATCGAAATTGCCTTGATTGCAACTCGGCAGACGCGCTAGTCCAAAAATTCGGCGGCCAATTCAGGCGGGCGACAAATCACGGCGCGGCGGCCATCGCTCACCAATGGGCGTTCCAGTAAAATCGGATGCGCGACAATCGCCGCCAAAAGGGCGGCGTCCTGCTCAATCTGCTTGAGGCCAAGTTCTTTATAAACCGCCTCGCCCGTGCGCATCATGGCGCGCACATCGCCGCCGGTTTTTTTATACAAATCGCTCAGCGTGGCCAGATCCAGACCGGTTTTTAAATAGTCGATGACTTCCAAATCGGCTTTATCGGCCAAAATGGCCAAAGCCTGCCGTGATTTGGAACAACGCGGATTATGATAAATTTTCAGGCTCATTTTATGTCCCCCTAATCAGCATTTTCCACATCAGCCCCAATCGCTTGGGTGATATTGTCAAAGCCGTCAGCGCGCAGCATCTCGGCCAGCTCGGCCTTCATGCGCCCGACCAATCCCGGCCCCTCATAAACCAGACCGGTATAAAGCTGCACCAAAGAGGCACCGGCGCGAATTTTTGCATAAGCCGCCGCTGCCGAGGAGACGCCGCCAACCCCGATAAGGGTCAGCTTGCCGCCACTGGCGCGATAAACGGCGCGCAACATATCGGTCGCCATCTCAAATACCGGCGCGCCCGAGACGCCCCCCGCCTCATCCTTATGGCGCGATGTCGCCACCCCGTCGCGGGCCAATGTGGTGTTGGAAATAATCAGCCCGTCAATATTTTCGGCCACAGCCAGGGCAGCCAAGCCGGCGGCGTCCTCATGGCTCATATCGGGAGCGATTTTAACCAGCACCGGAATATCGGGCGCCGCCGCGCGCACGCGGCGCATAATGTCACCCGCCGCCGCGCTGCTTTGCAAATCGCGCAAGCCCGGCGTATTGGGCGAGGAGATATTGACCGTCAGATAATCGGCCAGTTCGGCAAAGCGCGTCGCGCCGGTTTCATAATCGGCAATGCGGTCAGTGGCTTCTTTGTTGGCACCGATATTGACCCCGACCGGTCTCGTTTGATGTCTGTCTTGAGCAGATGTTTTGCGCCAGCTTTCAAGGCGCGCCAGCGCATCCATTTGGCCGCGATTGTTAAAGCCCAAGCGATTAATGAGGGCGCGCTCTCCCGTCAGGCGAAATACGCGCGGCGTCGGATTGCCGGGCTGGGGCAGCGGCGTCAATGTGCCGATTTCAGCAAAGCCGAAGCCGATGCGATGCACGCCGGAAATCGCCTCGCCATTTTTGTCAAAGCCCGCCGCCATGCCAAATGGGTTGGCAAAATCCAGCCCCAGAAGCTCTTGCGCCAATATCGCATCATCGGTTTTCGGGCGACCCCATGCGCCCAAAATACGCAGCCCGCGCAAGGTCAGATTATGCGCCGTCTCAGGCGGCAGGGTGAACAGCAAGGGCCGCAAATTGCGATATAGGCTCATGCCGCCACCCCGCTTAAAAACCCGTCCAGCCCGTCGCGCGTCGCATTAAGGGCGAAACGCGCCGACACATGGGCGGTTTCAAATACTGCATAAAGATGCGGAAATAAATCGCCGCCGCGTGAGGCTTCCCAGCGCAAGGCGTCGCCCAAATCGGCACTGGCGGCGGCCAAAATAACCAGCGCGCCGTGACCGGCATAATGCTTGTCCAAAGTCTCGGATAATTGCGCCGCGGTTGAAAAATGAATAAACCCGTCAGCGGCATCAACGCCGCCGGGTGCAAGTCGGCCATCCGCGCGCATTTGGGCGTCGGCTTCCGGCGACAGGATTTTATAAATCAACCGCTCCATAAATCAGGGATAGCAGGATTCCTAATCCGACAGCAATTTGCCGTCACGACCCGCCGCAATCAACGCACAGGTTTTTTCAAGCCCATAAAGCGCCGCGAAAGACCCAAAGCGCGGGCCTTGGCTTTGCCCCAACAAAACCTGATAAAGCGTTTGAAACCAACCGCGCAGATTATCTTCAAAATGCGCCATGCCGGTGGCATAAACTTCCGTTTGAATGGTCTCGCCATCGGCATTGTCCGGCAGGGCTTTCAGCCGCGTCAGCAAATCATCCAAAGCCGCTATCTCATCCGTTTCGGCGGCGCGATAGGTTTTATTGGGCGCGACAAAATCGCGATAATAAGCCAGCGCATAATCGGTCAAGCGGTCGAGAAACGGATGCGTTTTAGCCGTCGTGCCCGGCGCATAAGTATCGATAAAGCCCCACAGCACGTCCTTATTTTCAGCATTGGACGCGCTGACTAGATTGAGCAGCAGCGCGAAGCTGACCGGTGACGCGCTTTCAGGCACATTGCCCTGATGAATATGATAGGCCGGATTGGCGACTTGCTGCGCCGAATCCATATCAGCAAATTTATCGACGAAAGTAATATATTCATCGACGGCTTTGGGAATGACATCGAAATAAAGTCGCTTGGCCTTGCGCGGGCTTTGGAACATGTACAGCGACAGGCTTTCTTGCGGCGCATAAGTCAGCCATTCCTCAATCGTCAGCCCATTGCCTTTTGATTTGGAAATCTTTTCGCCATTTTCATCGAGAAACAGCTCATAAGAAAACCCTTCCGGCGGCGTGTGGCCCAGCGCTTTGGTGATGCGCGAGGATAATTTGACGGATTCGGATAAATCCTTACCGGCCATTTCATAATCCACTTCCAAAGCGGCCCAGCGCATCGCCCAATCGGCTTTCCATTGCAGCTTGCAAGTCCCGCCGGTCACGCTGGTTTCTTCCCGCGCGCCGCTATCGGGATGGGTGTAAGCAATCATGCCAGCGGCCACATCGACCGGTTCAATGGCGACCATCAGCACGCGGCCCGTTTCCGGACAAATCGGCAGAAAAGGCGAATAGGTTTTGCGGCGGTCTTCGCCCAAAGTCGGCAAAATAATATTCTGCACGGCCTCATAATTTTCCAGCACTTTTAAAAGCGTCGCGTCAAAGCCACCGCTTTGATAACGCTGTGTGGCGGACACAAACTCATAATCAAATTCAAAACTGTCGAGAAAAGCCTGCAAGCGCGCGTTATTATGCGCGGCAAAACTGTCATATTCGCCAAACGGGTCGGGCACGGCAGTCAGCGGCTTTTCGAGATGCGGCGTCAATTTATCGCCATTGGGGATATTGTCAGGCACTTTGCGCAACCCATCCATATCATCTGAAAAACAAATCAGGCGGCTTTTCTTTTCCGGTGCCAAAAGATGAAAGGCATGGCGCACCATGGTCGTGCGCGCCACTTCGCCAAATGTGCCAATATGCGGAAGGCCGGACGGGCCATAGCCCGTCTCGAAAATCACCTCATCACGGCCAAGCTTTTCAGCCCGCGCCACGACTTTGCGGGCCTCATCATAAACCCATGCTTTTGATTGTTCGGCTGCGTCGCGCTGTGACATGTTTCATCCTCTATTGCGGCGGAAACTATCAGCCCTTTCGGTAAAGTCAAATAGGCACATCAAACGCGCGCGCATAAATGCGCCGCCTCGGCTTGCCAAGCGCGCAAAGGGTGGTCATAAATCGGGAATGAGTGCGCGCATATCAAAACCATATTTTTCCGAGCAGCAGGCGGCGCTGGCGGCTTTGCATGTCGCGCGTCAAATCGGGGCGGGCGATGCGGCGGCGCTGGACGGTTTTATTGCGCGTCAAACCGCCTTTGCCCCGTCAGATGATATGACCGGCGCGCAAAATATCACGCAAGACCTCACGCAAGACATTGCACAAGACATTAGCGATGCGCCGGATGGTGTTGAGACCTTGCTGAATTTATTGGCGGCGTCTTTAAGCGGGGATGCAGCGGCGACCGCCTATAGTCTTTGTGCCGATTTTATTGCCCTGCATGGCCGCGTCTCGCCCGAAGAAATGCGCTATTTGGAACGCCTCGGCGATGCGCTGGGGATTGACCGCTTGAGCCGCGCCGCTTTTGACCGCGCCGCCCAAACCCGCGCCACGCCCTTATCGGCCGATATTTTAAATGACTGAGTTTGAGCAGTTTATCGCCGCGAATGAGGCAAGTTTGCGCGCCGGTGTGATGTTCGGCCTATTGGCCGTGTTTTTTGTGCTGGAACGCGCCCTGCCACGCCGCGCGCAAAAAATAACGGCGGCACATGCGGGCGGCAATCTGCTCATCGGCCTGTTGAATGGCGTGATGGTGCGCTTGATTGTGCCCGGCGGCTTGGCGGCGCTGGCCCTGTGGAATACGGGAGGCGGCCTGCTGGGTCTCATCGCCCTGCCCGATTGGGCGGCGTTTCTCGCCAGCCTTATTTTATTGGATTTTGTACTTTATTGGCATCATCGCGCCTTTCATGAAATCCCGCTGCTCTGGCGGCTGCACGGGGCGCATCACAGCGATCGCAATTTAAATGTGACATCGGGCTTGCGCTTTCACCCGGGCGAGGCTCTGGTCAGCATGGCCACTAAAGCGGCGGCGGTTTGGCTCATCGGCGCGCCGGCCGTGGCGGTGATTTTCTTTGAAATCCTGCTCAATGGCGCGTCCCTTTTCAATCACGCCAATTGGCGGCTGGGCCGCATTGACGGGATTTTGCAAAAGCTCATTGTCACGCCCGATATGCATCGGCTGCATCATTCGCGGAGGCCGCAAGAAAGCTGCATGAATTACGGCTTTTTTCTATCGGTCTGGGACCGCTTATTTGCCAGCTATCAAAGCCAACCGCGCCAAGCCCATCGCCATATTGAATTGGGGCTGACGGAGGCCGAGAATGACAACATGCTGGCCGCGCTATGGCACCCGTTTAAGCGATAAGTGTGGACAGGCTGACAGTTTAAAACCAATAGGCGACTGAACCGCGGCAATCAACCAGTGCCTGCTGGCTATTCATCCTGCGCGGGTCAAGGTTCATAGCATAACCGTTTCAAAAGATAATACCGGCTTAATCGCCCGCCCCTTTTTGGGGAAGACACATCTGGAAAGCCCGCCCAGTCGCAAGGATGCGCTGATGATGCTTTCCACCGCGCCCAGCGTGGCCTTTATGACATTCGGCTTTGCGACCTAAAAACGCTGAAACGCGCTAAACCTGACGGCGGCGTATCATATCCGGCGTTAGCTGGCTGAGCGCGGTGACGCCCATCAGCTTCATGCCGCGCTCAATTTCGCTTTCCAAATTGCCCAGCGCCTTTTCGACACCGGCCTGGCCCGCTGCCGCCAGCGCATAAAGATACATGCGCCCGCCCGAACACGCCGTCGCGCCCAGCGCCATGGCTTTCAGCACATGGGTGCCGCGCTTAATGCCGCCATCGCAAATCACCTCAATCTCACCGCCAACGGCGGCCAGAATTTCCTCAAGCTGGTCAAAAGGCGCGCGCCCGCCGTCCAATTGGCGGCCACCATGATTGGAAATCATAATCGCATCCGCGCCCAAATCGACTGCCCGCCGCGCATCGCCCGCGCTCATCACGCCTTTCAGGCAAAACTCGCCGCCCCATTTGGCGCGCAAATCACCGGCATCATCCCAGCTCATATTTTGGTCGAGCATGGTGGAAAAATAATCGCCGACCGAAATGGCAATATTCGAACCCTGCCCGACATGGTTTTTCAGCTGCGATAATTCAAATTTCTCGCGCAGAAAATAATTCATCGCCCATGACGGCTTGCTGGCAAATTGAAGCATGCTTTTCGGCGTCAAGCGCGGCGGCGTGGTGAAACCCGTATGCAAATCGCGCTCGCGATTGCCGCCGGTAATCGTATCCACGGTCAGGGTCAAAATATCGAAACGCGCCTCGCGCGCCATATCCAGCATGGCGGCATTAAGCGCGCGGTCTTTGTGAAAATAAAATTGAAACATTTTCGGCGTTGAGATGAGTTCGCCGATTTCCTGCAAGCTGACCGTGCCCAGCGAGGATACACCGAAAAGCGTGTTAAATTTTTCTGCCGCCCGCGCCACGGCGCGCTCACCTTGGTGATGAAACAGACGCTGCAAAGCGGTGGGTGAGCAAAATATCGGCAGGCCGAGCTTTTGCCCCATCACCTCAACCGACATATCAATATCGGCCACGCCGCCCAATATATTCGGCACTAAATCATAATCCTCATAGGCCGCCGTATTGCGCCGATAGGTCAGCTCATCATCCGCCGCGCCGTCAATATAGTGAAATATCGGCCCGGGCAAACGCCGCCGCGCGAGGTCGCGCAAATCATCGACATTGCTGCATTTAGCCAGAGAACGCGGCATGGCACTAATCCTGTTTAAAATGTTTCGACAATTTCAGGCCTTGCGCCTGATAGTTGGATTTCAAATCCGCGCCGTAAAGCATATGCGGCACATCCGTCAGGCGCTCATAAACCAGCCGCCCGATAATTTGTCCATGTTCGAGAATAAACGGCACTTCGCGCGAGCGCACTTCCAACACGGCGCGCGCGCCGCCCTTGCCGTCGCGGCCCTTGCCACCGGCTTCAGCAGCGCCAAAGCCCGGGTCAAAAAATCCAGCATAATGCACGCGAAACTCACCGACCAGCGGATTAAACGGCACCATTTCAGCGGCGTGAGTGGGTGGAATGGTGACCGCTTCACGCGATGCCAGAATATAAAACTCATCCGGGTCGAGCACAATTTCATCAGCCGCATCGCGATAGACCGGCTCCCAATATTGCGCCACCGGCAATTGCCCGGGCTTATCGACATCAATCAGTCCGGCATGACGTTTGCCGCGATAGCCGACGAGACCGGATTTGGTATCGCCCAGCAAATCAATCGACACGCCCAGCCCGCCATCAATATTGGCCACGCCATCGACCAAGCCAATATCATCATGCAGACGTTTCAGCTCGGCATCATTATGCGCAGCCGCGCCACGGCGAAAACGCAATTGCGACAGGCGCGAGCCTTCGCGCACCAAAATCGGGAAGGTGCGCGGGCACACTTCCAAATAGAGATGACCCTTATAACCCGCCGGAACAATATCAAAGGCCGTGCCGAAATCGGTAATCAGCCGCGTAAACACATCAATGCGGCCGGTCGAACTTTTCGGATTGGCAAAGCCGGCCGTGCGCTCGGGCAGATTGACCGCCTCCATGAGCGGCACTAAATACACGCAGCCCGTCTCCAGCACCGCGCCTTGCGATAAGTCGATTTTATGATAAGCGCGCGCCGCCAGCTTATCGGAAATCGTGCCTTTTTCACCGGGCAGAAAACTGGCGCGAATACGATAGGCGACATCGCCCAATCTGAGGTCGAGGCTGGCCGGTTGTATCTGGTCGTCCAACACGCCGCCCGATGCCCAAATTTGTTTTTCGCGCACCATGTTTTGAATGCCATGGGCGGGCAAAATGCCGACCGCATGGGTTTGGCCTTTGGTCATCACCGGTTCTTGCCCTGCTTCTTCGGGAAACAGCGCGCCTGTTTCGGCACCATCACTCATTTTCGCGCCTCATATGGCGCTTTTCGAATCTCAATCATGGGCCGGAGTTTACGCTTAAAATGCCCTCATGTCTTGACGCGGAGACAGTTTTTCGACATGTTCTCCTCAATCGAGGTGATTTGGGCCGGCTGGCTTGCGGCCTCGTTAAATAAACAGCTAAAATCGCCGGAGGGAACCCGGCCTCTTGGTCGGTTTTTTTATGCCGGTTACACATAAAGGGTCACGCAGGAGACGATTATGACCGAGAAAAAGAAATGGCAAACGCAAACGCGCATGGTGCATGAGGGCGGTATGCGCTCGCCTTTTGGTGAGACCGCAGAGGCGCTTTATCTCACTTCGGGCTATGTTTATGACAGTGCCGAGCAAGCCGAGGCGCGTTTTAACGAAGAAGAAGACGGCTTTATTTATTCGCGTTTCGGCAATCCGACCGTGCGCGCTTTTGAAGAACGCATGATGGCGCTGGAGGGCGCAGAGGATGCGCGCGCCACCGCCACCGGCATGGCCGCCGTGACCGCATGCATGATGAGCCAGCTTGAGGCCGGAGACCATATTGTCGCCGCGCGCGCGCTATTCGGCTCGTGCCGATATGTGGTGGAAACACTCATGCCGCGCTTTGGCGTCGCCTGCACTTTGGTAGATGGGCGCGACCTTGAGGCATGGCAAGCCGCGCTGCGACCGGAAACCAAAATCCTGTTTTTGGAAACCCCGTCCAATCCGCTGCTGGAAATCATCGACATTCAGGCGGTGGCCGATATTGCCCATAATCATGGCGCGCAATTGGTTGTCGATAATGTGTTTGCGACGCCGGTTTTGCAAAAGCCGCTAACCTTGGGCGCGGACATCACGATTTATTCCGCGACCAAACATATTGACGGGCAAGGCCGATGCCTTGGCGGCATTATTTTGGGCCGTCAGGATTATATCCAAGACCGGTTGGCGGTTTTTATGCGCCAAACCGGCCCCAGCCTCGCGCCGTTTAATGCTTGGGTGATGTTGAAAGCGCTGGAGACTTTGCAATTGCGGGTCGATGCCCATTGCGATAATGCCGAAAAATTGACGCAAACGCTGGTGGCGCATGAGCAAGTCGCGGAGGTTTATTATCCGCATGATAAAAACCATCCGCAATATGCGCTGGCGCAAAAGCAAATGACCCGTGGCTCAAACCTTATCGCCTTTAATCTAAAGGGCGGCAAAGCCGATGCGTTTAAGCTGGCCAATGGGCTTGAGATTGCGCTTATCTCCAATAATCTGGGCGATGCGAAAACCCTCATTACCCATCCGGCCACCACCACCCACTCAAAATTGAGCGACGCGGCCAAGGCCGAGCTGGCCATTACCGGCGGTACATTGCGCGTTTCGGTCGGGCTTGAGGATGGCGATGATTTACAAAATGATTTTGAGCAAGCCTTGGCCAAATTGGGTTAGACTAAAGCTGGCGAGAGCAGTCCGTGAGCAGGCAAGGGATAAAAGCGGCATGCAAAAAGCGGTGACGCGCGATATTTCGGTTTCAGTAGAAACCCGTTTTCTGGACAGCGACAGCGATCCGGATGAGGCTTATTTTGTCTGGGCCTATCGCATCACCATTGAAAATATGGGCCATGAGACGGTGCAATTATTGACCCGCCATTGGCAAATCACCGACGCCCAAGGCCGCTTGCAGGAAGTGCGCGGCGAGGGCGTGGTGGGCGAGCAACCGACCCTCAAACCCGGCGGCACATTCACCTATTCCTCGGGCACGCCGCTCTCCACCGCATCAGGTTTTATGTTGGGCAGTTACGGCATGGTGACACAAGAGGGTGAGTGTTTTGACATTGAAGTGCCCGCCTTTTCGCTGGACAGTCCGCATGAATGCGGGAACATAAATTAATCCATGAGCGATAATCGAACCATATTTTTTATTATCGGCCTGCTGCTGGCGGCGGTTTCGGGCGGCATGTTATTGCCCGCAACCATTAATGCGACCAGCGGCCATAGCGATTGGCAGGTTTTCATCGGCTGTTCGCTGGTCACCGGCTTTATCGCCGGTGCGCTTATCCTGACCAATCGCGGAAAATTGCCGCCGCTTTCAGTCAAACAAGCCTTCACCCTGACCAGCCTGTCATGGCTGGCCCTGACCGGTTTTGCCGCTTTGCCCTTTGCCTTTGGCGAATTGGATATGAGCTATACGGATGCGTTTTTTGAGGCCATGTCGGGCCTTACCACCACCGGTGCCACTGTGATAACCAATTTGGACGGCGCCCCGCCCGGTATTTTATTATGGCGCGCGCTTTTGCAATGGTTTGGCGGCATTGGCATTATTGTTATGGCAATATCGGTTCTGCCCATGCTGAATATTGGCGGCATGCAATTATTTCGCCTTGAAAGCTCCGACACATCGGAAAAAATCCTGCCGCGCACGGCGCAGATTGCCGGTTCCATCACGCGGCTTTATTTCGGCATTACATTGGCCTGCATGTTGTCTTATCTGGCGGCCGGTATGGAGGTGTTTGACGCCATTGCCCATGCCATGACGACAATTGCGACCGGCGGCTTTTCAACCCGCAATGACAGCCTTGGCGCATTTGGCGCGCCGGTGGCTATGGTGGCGATATTTTTTATGCTGGTCTCCGCCGTGCCCTTTGTCGCCTATCTGCAATTGGTCAATCGCAAATTTGATAAATTTGTGCGCGACGAACAAATCCGCACTTTCTTTTTATTGGCTTTGGCGGCGGCGGGCATGATGTGGATTTATCAATTGGCCATGACCGGCGACAGCGCCGGTGCGGCTCTGTTATCCGCCGCCTTTAACACCACATCGATTTTGACCGGCACGGGCTATGCCACAGCCGATTACAGCGCATGGGGGCCATTCGCCATTTCAATGTTTTTCATTTTGACCTTTATCGGCGGTTGCGCCGGGTCAACCGCATGCGGGTTAAAAATCTTTCGCCTGCAAGTGGTGGTGAAAGCGGGCTGGCGCTATATCCGCCAATTGACCCGCCCCAATGGGGTTTTTGTCATTCGCTATAATGGCCGCTTGCTGGACAATGAAGTCGCCAATTCAGTGGTGGCTTTTGTGCTAATATTTATTCTGACATTTTCCGCCGTGGCCACATCGCTGAGCCTGATGGGGCTTGACCCGCTCACCGCATTATCGGCCGCCGCCGCCGCCATTGCCAATGTCGGCCCGGGCCTCGGCCCCGAAATTGGCCCGTCAGGCACTTATGCCGGTCTGCCCAATCAAGCCAAATGGGTGCTGGCTTTCGGCATGCTTTTGGGGCGGCTTGAATTTTTGACCGTGTTGGTTTTATTCGCGCCCAGCTTCTGGCGTCGCTGAGGGCTGATAGCTAATCGGCTCTTGCGGTATGCCGCGCCACCGCCCCACCAGATTGCGAATATCCTCTTGAATACCCAAAACGCTGGGCACTAAGAACAGCACAATCAGGCTGGCAAAGCCCAGCCCCCAAGCAATGGTAATGACCATGGGCAGCAAGAATTGCGCCTGCACGCTGGTTTCGAATAAGAGCGGTGCCAGTCCCAAAACCGTTGTCAGTGAGGTAAGCGTAACGGCGCGCAAACGGTCGCAAATGCCGTTAATCACGGCTGTGCGTAAATCCTCGCCCTCGCCTTGGCGCTCATCAATGCGGCTGATGAGAATAATCGAATTATTGACCAATATGCCCGACAGGCCCAACAGGCCGACAAGGCTCAAAAAGGTCAGGTCAAAACCTTGCACATAATGCCCCGTCACCATGCCGATAAGGCCAAAGGGGATGACCGACATAATGATAATTGGGCGCGAATAGCTGGCGAAAACAAACGCCAAAACAATATAAATCAGGGACAGGCCGACCACTGCGCCGACCCGCAAGCCGCCCATTGTTTCGGCTTGCTCTTGATTGCGACCGCCAAAACTGAAGCTGATATTATATTTCGCCGCCACTTGCGGCAGCGTCGTCGCGGCCATGTCTTGCAGCACATCATTCGGGTCGCCCGCATCATCATCATAATCGGCAATCACCGATACCGCGACTTGGCCATCGGTGCGGCGCACGGAATCAAAGCCGGGTTTTTCGATAATATCCACCACCGCCGTGAGCGGCACATAGCGCGGGGTGCCATTGGCCGTCATGCTGCCCGGCACGGGCAGGTCAATATCAGCCAATTGTTTGGGGCTTGAG
Source organism: Alphaproteobacteria bacterium (assembly GCA_029253645.1). Taxonomy (GTDB): domain Bacteria; phylum Pseudomonadota; class Alphaproteobacteria; order RS24; family RS24; genus UBA8337. Next base: position 36,904 of record JAQWZC010000109.1, read on the forward strand.
CCATCGCGCGGTTGCAAGACGCGCAAAGTGACTTCCTCATCACCGCGGGCAAAACGTTTGGCAATCGCGCCTTCCAAATTGGCGCGGGTCAGATTGCCGACCATGGCATTGGTGAAGCCCAAAGCCGCGCCTTGGCGGTTCACTTCCAGCAATAATTCTTGCTTATTATAAAATAAATTATCGCGCGCGCGCGAAATACCGTCATATTCTTGCAGCTTCTGGCGCACTTCCAAGGCAGCTTTTTTCAATGTTTCCGGATCGGCATTGGCCAGACGAATATCAATATCGCGCCCGGGCGGGCCACCGCGTTGTTCGCGGATAAACACATAACGTAGCCCCGCAATATCGGGCACTAAATCTTCCCATTGTTTGACAATGTCTTTGGTGCGAATGCTGCGCGCCTCGCTGGCTGTCAGTTCGGCTGTGATAAGGGCGCGTTCTTCTCCGGTTGATGTGCCGGTGCGCCCGATTTGCGTGAAGATGACGGAAATCAATTTTTCCTCAGCCTCAGGCCCGGCTTGGGCCAGCAGCTTGGCCTCGGCGTCATAAAGCGCCTTTTCAATCAGCTTTGTGTTTTTATGCGTTTCGGCGCGTTTGGTGCCGGGCTGGAAAAACACATAAGCATTCACCACCTCGCCCTCGGGCGATGGGAAAAAGCGGAACGGCACACGCCCGCCCGCCAACAGGCCGACGCAAATAATCAATATTGCGAGGCCCGCCGCCGCCGTTGTGTAGCGATTATCATAAACCGCGGTCACAAAACGCTTAAAGCGATTGGCGCGAAAATGCTCAAACCGGTCGAGAAACGCCTTGCGGATGCCGCGCCGCTCTTTGCGCGGTTTTTTCAGCGCATGGCTCAAATGACCGGGCAATACGAAAAAACATTCAATCAGGCTTGCCACCAAAACGCTGAATAATACCAGCGGAATGGCGCGCACAAATTGCCCCATCACACCGGTGATAAGCAGCATGGGAATAAACGCCGCCAAAGTGGTCAGCGCAGCCGCCGTTATCGGCAGCATCATACGCAAGGCCCCGCCCTCGGCGGCGGTTTGGGCATCAGCCCCACGCTCGGTCAGCGTAGCCGAATGTTCACCCACCACAATCGCATCATCGACAATAATCCCAATCGTCATAATCAGCGCGAAAAGCGACAGCATGTTGATCGTCATGCCGAGATATAACATGACGCCGAAAGTCGCCATTAAGGAAGCGGGAATGCCCGCCGCCACCCAAAAGGCAATGCGGCCATTGAGGAAAAGAAACAAAATGCACAACACCAAAAACATGCCGCCCAGCCCGTTAATCAGCAGCACATTAATGCGCTGGCGAATCTTATCGGCATTCACATCAAAAATTTCGACTTTCAATGTCGGCGGCAAAGAGGGCAGCGTCTCGGCAATATAGGCGCGCACCGCATCGGTCATTTCCAGCGCATCGCCGTTTTTCGTGCGCTGCATGGTCAGGCGAATGGCGCGGTCTTCGCCCCGCCAGCCCTCAACCGCATTGGCGTCAAATGTCTCATAAACCCGCGCCACATCACCGACCTTAATTTGGCGGCCGTCGGCTGAACTGCGCAGGCTAATCTCGCGCACATCGCTGGCGGTTTGCGCCAAGCCGACGGCGCGCACTTGGCGTTCAACCTCGCCGCGCAAAATACCGCCCGGCACATCCAGCGATGAGCCGGCCAGCTTATCGGCAATATCTTGCGCCGTCATATTATAGCGGCGCAATTGTGCGGCCTGCGCTTCGACCCAAATTTCTTCGTCGCGAAAGCCGTTCATCACGACTTTATCAATGCCGACATTCAGCAAGCCGTCGCGCAATTGCTTGGCATAGGCACGCAAAGCGCGTTCCTCAAACGGGCCGGAAAGCAGCACTGAGACAACCGGCTCAAAAAAAGTGGTCTGCGAAATAATCGGTTTTTCCGCATCCTTGGGCAAGGTGGTGACCGCATTCACGGCCGCCTCGACATCGCCGACGGCTTTTTGAATATCGGCCTCGGGATAAAACTCGACCGTAATGGCGGCAAAGCCGGTGCGCGAGGTGGATTTAAATTCCTTCACGCCATCGATAAAGCGCACTTCCGGCTGGATTGTGGCGACGATATTTTTATCGACATCCTGCGCCGTCGCGCCCGGCCAAGGCACATTAATATTGACGATTTTAATTTCCGTGGTCGGGAAAAACTGCGTGTTCAATCCCGACAGGCCGAAAAAGCCGAACATAATCATCGAGATGAAAAGCAGATTGGCGGCATTGCGATGCCGCGAAAACAGCTCAACAATGGCGCGCATCGGATTCATTTAAGGCTGCTCCACCACTTTCACCGCAACACCCGGCGCGGCCTCATTAAAGCGCGTCATCAGCACCATATCACCGATAGAGAGGCCGCTTCTGAGCAGAACCTGCGCCCCATCATCAATGAAATCATCAAGCGTTTTGCGCGCCAAGCGCCCATTTTCAACCAGATAAACCATATTGCCGCCATAGAGCGCATTTTTGGAAATCGCCATCACATCGGGCACGGGCTGGGCCAGCAATTCAACCGTCACAAATGCCCCGCCGCGTAAATTAGAGGGCAGCTTGCCGCTCACCCGCGCATAAACATCAACGCCGCGTGTCGCTTGGCTGATTTGCGCCCCGACCCGCTCAATCTCGGCGCGCAATTCAATCCGCTCACCGCCCAGCTGCCAGACAATATTTACCGGACGGCCAATCACTTCGCTATTGCGCTCAAGAAAGCGACCATATTCAGCGTCGGATAAATTAAACACGACATCAAAATTATCGCTATCAAGCAGCATGCCGACTTGGTCATTCGGGTTCAGCACCCGGCCCTCGCGCGCCGTGATATTGGCCAGAAAACCGCTAAACGGGGCAACAACTTTGGTATTGGCCAAATCGCGTTTGGCTTTTTTCACCTGCACATTTATGCGGTCCACCGCCGATTGTTGCTGCTCGGCGCGCGCCGCTTTAATCGTCGCATCGGTGGTTTTATCGTCCACTGTCTTTTGCGACACCGTGCCTTTTTTAAATAATTTCTGAGCGCGGGTTTTTTCTTGACGCGCCAATTTGGCCGCCGCTTGGCGTTCTTTCAGCACCGCTTTCGCGCCTTTGAGTTGCGCACGCGCATCGGCCAATTGGTTTTCATAGGTAAACGGGTCAATCTCCAGCAGCACATCGCCCTTGGCGACGCGCGCGCCATCCTCAAAACCGGCACTGGTGGCAATCACCTCGCCCGATACCAAAGCGCGCAAATTCACTTCGCGGCGCGGCCTTAATTCCCCAAAGGCAGAAATGCGCGGCTGATATACGCCATAGGCGACTTTTTGCGCCGCCACCGACCAGACAATTTCGCTATTTTCGGCAGGTTTGGTTTGCGGCTTGGTGGCCACCAGCATGGAAAAGCCAAAAAACCCGCCCATTAAAACGAGCAGGGGCATGGCTATTTTCCTTAGCCTGCCGCCCAAAGCCGGACGCAATTTATGGGATTGCGCGCGCATCCATGCTCCCAAATTGTTCAAAAACTGTTTCATGCTGCCTCTACCGGCACCCTTTACGCAAAATGACACTCAAACTCTGTCTTAAATATAACGCGTCCGGCGACCTAAACCAGTCGCTTCAATTATACGGCCGAAAACGCCTCATCTCATTTATACGGCGGAAAACGCCTCGGTGGGCTCGAATACATAATTTTCATTACAAAACTCGCAGCGCACTTCAACATTATCTTGCGCCTGCATTTCCGTGCGGTCGTTTTCAGACAATCCGGCCAGCATGTTCAACACGCGTTGGCGGGTGCACGGGCAGGCAAATGTCAGGGCGCGCGGCTCAAACACCCGCACCCCATCTTCATGAAACAAGCGAAACGCCAAGGCCTCGCCGCTTACATCGCTATCCAATAATTCGCTATCCTCAGTGGTCTGCAACAGGATTTCCAAGCGATTCCAATCATCATCAACGCGCTCAGGGTCGCCCTCGGGCGGGGTCTCAATATCCACCACGCCGCCGGTCGCCGCCATTTGCTGCACAACAATGCCACCGGCGCGCCATTCGGTTTTGCCGCCGGGCAATAAAAGCGGCGCCGCCGCCAGTTTTAACGCCGTGCCGATTTGCTCGGAGCGTTCAAAATATCCCAATGCCGCATCGGCCAGCGTGTCGCCCTCAAGCGGCACAATGCCCTGATAGCGTTCCATATCCGCGCCTTGGTCAACGGTGAAGGCCATATGCGCCTTATCGCCCAATAAAGCCATGGGCGGCTTGCCCGCTTTTAAGGCGGTCGCCAGCGCCGCCTCGTCAAATTGCGCGAAGCCGCGCAACCCGCCAAGGCCGTTTTCTTCCGGCGTATAATCGGCCATCAACATGGAAATCGGGCCATTGCCTTGCAATTGCAAAATAAACCGTCCGTCAAATTTCAACATTGTGCCCAGCATGGATGCCAGCACCAAAGCCTCGCCCAGCAAGCGGCTGACGGCTTCGGGATAATCATGGCGCAGCAGCACATCAGAGGCGAGACTGTTCAGCTTGACGGCGCGCCCATTGACGTTTTGCCCTTCAATACGAAACGGCAAGGCATAATTTTTTAACGCGCTCATAATGACATTTCCGGCGCGGCCCCCATGCAATGCAGCATGATGGCTTTTTGGGCATGGGCGCGATTTTCGGCTTCGTCGAAAATAACCGATGCCGCACCATCAATCACCTCAGCCGTTACCTCACTGCCGCGATAGGCGGGCAGGCAATGCATGAATATCGGCGCATCGCCCCTCTTCATTAAATCTTGCGTTACTTGATACGGGCCAAAAGCGGCGGCCCGCTTTTGCGCCTCAGCCGGGTCATCGCTCATCGACACCCAGCAATCCGTCACCAGCGCGGCGGCATGATCGGCGGCTTGCGCGGCGGTTTCGCATAGCGTGATTTTTGCGCCCTTGGCCTGCGCTGCTTTAATCTCCGCATCCGCAATCGAAAAATCAGCCGGTGTCGCCAGCGCCAATTCAAAATCCAATTCCGCGGCGGCATGCACAAAAGACAGGGCAACATTATTGCCATCGCCCAGCCAGGCCAATTTCTGCCCCGCCAATGCGCCCTTATGTTCTTCAAAAGTCATCAGGTCAGCGACGATTTGGCAAGGATGGCTATAGGCTGTCAGCCCGTTAATCACCGGCACATGGGCATGGGTGGCCAGCTCGCTCAGCGTTTCATGCGGGCCGGTGCGCAGCATGGCTAAATCGGCAAAACGCGATATGACCTCTGCCGTATCGGCAATGCTCTCGCCGCGTCCCAATTGCATATCGCTTTGGTTTAATATCACCGTCTGGCCGCCAAGCTGGCGCATGCCCATATCAAAAGACAGCCTTGTGCGGGTCGAGGGTTTTTCAAAAATCATCGCCAATAAATAACCGGCCAGCGGCGCATCATCATCCAGTGTGCCTTTTGGTTTACCGGCGCGCGCGGCTTTGCGCTTATGGGCAGCATCCAGCAAGGCGCGCAATTTGCCATCGGGCAAATCGGCAAGGTCGAGAAAATGGCTCTGATGGTCTGCCAAACTCATGGCTTACTCTCCTGCCCGCAATTTGGCGCAGGCTGTTTCTATGGCCGTCACGGCGATGTTAATCTCGTCTTGCGTCACATTGAGCGGCGGCAAAATACGCAGCACATTATCGCCCGCCCCAATGCTCAGCATTTTTTCATCCCTTAAAGCGGCGACCAAATCCATATTGGGCCGCTTGCATTTCAGCCCGACCATCAGGCCGCGCCCGCGCACATCTTCAAACATGTCGCTATTTTCTTCCAGCAGCCGCGCCAAATGCTGGCGGAAATAAATCGCCATATCCTGCACATGGGTGAGGAAAGCGTCATCATTCACCGCCGCCATCACCGCCGCGCCAACCGCGCAGGCCAGCGGATTGCCGCCATAAGTGGAGCCATGCGTGCCGGGCTGCATGACCTGGCCGACTTCTTGTGTCGTCATCACCGCGCCAAGCGGAAACCCGCCGCCAATGCCCTTGGCAATGGCCATCACATCCGGCGTCACCTCGGCCCATTCATGGGCAAATAATTTGCCGGTCCGGCCAATGCCGCATTGCACTTCGTCAAAGCCCAATAAAATATCATGCCGGTCGCATAATGCGCGCAAGCCGCGCAGAAAATCCGTGCCGACATCGCGCACCCCGCCCTCGCCCTGCACCGGCTCAATGAGAATGCCCGCAATGGTGTCATCCATCAGGCTTTCCACCGCCGCCAAAGTCAGCTCGGGGCATTGCACAAAACCGCCGGGCGCCGGCCCAAATCCTTCGAGATAGGCTTGATTGCCGGCCGCTGCCAAAGCCGCCAAAGTGCGGCCATGAAAGGCCCCGTCAAAACCGATAAGCGTCACTTTTTCGAGCGCGCCCTTGGCCGCATGATATTTCCGCATGGCCTTAATCATGCCCTCAGCCGCTTCGGCACCGGAATTTGTGAAAAACACCAAATCGGCAAAGCTGGCATCGCATAGCGCATCGGCCAATTTTTCCTGTTCGGGAATGTGATAGAGATTGGAGACATGCCACAGCTTTTCCGACTGCGCGTGCAGCGCGGCATTAAGCTGGGGATGCGCGTGACCCAGCGTGTTGACCGCCACGCCCGAGCCGAAATCGAGATATTTCTCGCCGCTCTCGGTTTCCAGCCACGCGCCTTGGCCGCGCACAAACCGCAAGGCGGCGCGATTATAGGTCGGCATGATATGGCTGTTACCGGTGCTCATGTCACTCTCCTGCTCGCCGCCTATCATCAGGCGGGCCAATAGAAAAAGCCGCCATTCAGCGAAGGCGGCTTGCTGAGGACGATTTTTACCCTAAAAGCGGGTTTTTTGGCAAGGGGGTGGCTGTTTTTAGCTTTGCAGTTTAGCTTTTCAGACGCCAGCCGCGCGCCAAAACAAATTGGCACATGGCCGAACCGATAAGCGTCAGGCCAATAAGCATGCCCGCGCCGAATAAAAGCGAGCCTTCCGCATGGCCGGTCAGCGCATAGCGAAACCCGTCAATCATGTAAAAGAACGGATTATATTGCGTCACATTATAGGCAAATTCCGGCAATTGGGTGACCGAGTAAAATGTGCCGGATAAAAAGGCCAGCGGCGTGATGATGAAATTGGAAATCGTCGCCAAATGGTCAAATTTATCGGCCCAAATGCCGCCCAGCAGGCCAATTTGGCCGAGCAAAAGCGAGGCGATACAGGCATAAAACAAGGCGGCGAAAAAACTATGCACGGTGAAATCAACAAAAAACGACATGGCCGTAAATGTACCAATGCCGACAAACAGCCCGCGCGTCAGCCCGCCAAAAGTAATGCCGATATTCAATTCCAGCGGCGATAGCGGCGGCATCAGAAAATCCACGACATTGCCCTGCACTTTGGCGACCAGCAGCGAGGATGAGCTATTGGCAAAGGCATTTTGCACAATCGACATCATAATCAGCCCGGGCGCGAGGAAATTAATAAACGGCACACCATTAATATCGGGGCGCAAACCGGCCAAAGCCAGCGAGAAAATCGCCAAAAACAGCAAAGTGGTAACAATTGGCGCCATCAGCGTTTGCATCCACACTTTCGTAAAGCGGCGCACTTCTTTTTTATAAAGCGTCCATAGACCCAGCCAGTTAAAGCGGCCAAATTGGCGCACACCCAAGGCCGGATAGGCGCTGGCGGCGGGCGCACCGGACTCTGATTTGGCATCTGAGGCGGCGGCGAGGACGGTGTTTTGCGGTGAGTCTGCTTGTTCCATGACGCAGACAATAGGCCAATCATGGACAGGTTCAAGGCAAATATCGTCGCGGCGACGATTCGAATCATGTGGATAAGGAAGAATCAGCCTTTCCCTTTTTCTACTATATTTAGTAGAAAATAAAAGTAACGCCACTAGATGTGGTGGAAAAAATTGAAGATGAACTGATTTCGGAGGGTGCAAATCATGGCATGGACTGACGAACGTGTTGAAATGCTTAAACAATTATGGACTGACGGCTTATCTGCCAGTCAGATTGCCCGCAAAATGGGTGGTGTGACCCGTAATGCGGTTATCGGCAAAGTGCATCGGCTGGGGCTTTCCGGTCGGGCGACCCCGGCGCGGGTCTCAACGGCACGGATTTCTGCCGGTTCAGGACGGGCGCGCCCGTCAACGCCCTCATTATCGGGCAGCCAGCGTTTTCGAGCCACTGAGTTGGATGATATTAAAGACCAAGTCGTGCCGGAACCGATTTTAAGCCCTGAGGAACGTGCCAGCGTCTTGCATCTGACCGAGCATACATGCAAATGGCCGATTGGGGACCCGGGCACGACCGAGTTTCATTTCTGCGGGGCGCGCGCCAAAAGCGGCAGCCCTTATTGCACAACCCATGCGGCACAAGCCTATCAGCCGCTGGAACGCCGACGTAAGAAAAAAGTCGCGCGCTAAAGCCTTTCGCATTCCGCCCCGTTCATCCGGCGCGATGGGCGGGGCTTTTGCTGGCTTTTTTTCAGCAACTCGACAATGATAAGTGCCGTCAGGGAGAATTTTATGCGTCAATTTAAAGATAAAGTCTGCGTCATCACCGGTGCAGGTAGCGGCATTGGGGCGGCCTGCGCCCACGCCATGGCCGCGCAAGGCGCCACAATTATCGGCACTGATTTGCGCCAAGACATGTTGGCCGACACCAAAGCCGCCATTAATGCCGCCGATTCGGATGGCCGTATGGAAAGCTTCATGGTCGATGTGTCCGATCGCGATGCCATGTTTGACCTGGCCGCGCGCGTTGAAAAAGACTTTGGCGGTGCCGACCTGATTTTGAATAATGCCGGTGTCGCATTCGGCGCGCCGGTCTCGGAGATGAGTGTCGATGATTGCAAATGGCTGATGGATATTAATTTCTGGGGTGTGGTGAATGGCACGCAAGCCTTTCTGCCGCATTTCATCACTAAGGGCAGCGGTCATGTGGCCAATATATCCTCGATTTTCGGCCTGATTGGGGTGCCGACCCAAGCCGCCTATAATGCCTCAAAATTCGCCGTATTGGGTTTTACCGAAGCCCTGCGCCATGAAATGCGCGGCTCGGATATTGGCGTCTCGACCATTCACCCGGGCGGCATTAATACAAATATTGTGCGCCATGCGCGCGTGCAGCAAGGCCCCGAAGCCGAGGCCGAGCGCGAGGAAGCGATTCAGCGTTTCGCCCAATTCACCATGACGCAGCCCGATGGCGCGGCCAAAGTGATTATGAAGGGCATTCGAAAAAACAAGGCGCGGATTCTTATCGGCCCTGATGCCCATGTGGTGGATTGGATTCGCCGCCTGTTTCCGGCCAGCTATTTGCGGCTGCTGCCAATGATGGATTTAACCCGCAACCAAGATTAAACCGGCGCACCGCTCCGACGATTTTCATGGATGACACGCCCTAGTTGACTGACCGTGGTTGACTGGCCCTAGTTGACATAAGAGCGGGCGCGGCTTAGAACGCAAATGATAATCATTCGCACTTGCAGGATATCCCATGCGCTTTCGTCCCATTGCCTTATCAGCGTTTTTCAGCCTCCCTGTGGCGGCTCTTTTTGTCGGCTTACTGGTGAGCTTTGGATATGGCCCCAGCACGGCCCAAGAAACTGGGCAAAAAACCGCGCAAGAAAACCAAGTTGTTAATGTCTATTCCTATCGCCAACCGTTTTTGGTCGAACCGCTTTTCGCGCAATTCACCGCCGAGACGGGCATTCAAGTCAAAGTCATATTCGCCAAAAAAGGCCTGATTGAGCGCGTGAAAACCGAGGGCAAGCGCTCGCCTGCCGATGTCATTTTAACGGTTGATATTGGACGCCTCCATGCCGCCCGAGAAGTGGCGCAACCGGTGCGCTCGGCGATTTTGACACGGCATATTCCAGCGCGCGCGCGCGGCACGGATGATACATGGTTCGGCCTGACCTGGCGGGCGCGTGTGGCTTATGTCTCGCGCAGCCGGGTGCCGGAGACCGATTTATCTTTTGCCGATTTGGCCGACCCGCAATTTCGCGGTCGCATATGCCTGCGCTCGGGCCAGCATCCTTACAATATCGCGCTGTTTGCCGCCTTGCTCGAGCATATGGGCGAGGCGCGGTTTACCGACTGGTTGACCGGCTTAAAGGCCAATCTGGCGGGCAAGCCATCGGGCAATGACCGCGCTCAAGTGCGTAAAGTCTATGGCGGCGCGTGTGATATCGCCATTGGCAATACCTATTATATGGGCAAAATGCAGACCAATGAGAAAAAGCCCGTTCAGCAAGACTGGGCAAAATCCGTACGCGTGGTGTTTCCCGATATGCCACGCGGCGGCGCACATATGAATTTATCCGGCATGGCGATGGCCAAATACGCGCCCAATCGCGCCAATGCCCAAAAGCTGATGGAGTTTTTGGTCTCTGCGGCGGCGCAGAAAACCTATGCTGAGGTGAATTTTGAATATCCGATACGCGCCGATATCGCGGCCTCGGTGCGGGTGCAAAGCTGGGGCAGCTTTACCCCTGACACTTTATCCCTCAATAAGATTGCCGCCTTGCGCGGACGCGCCAGCGAAATTGTGGACGAAGTTTCCTTTAATCTTGGCCCCTAATATGGGAAGCTTTCCTCGTTAAGAAAAAGGAGGAACACCATGTCATTTACCGGAAGCTGCTATTGCGGCAAAATAAAATACCAAGCCGAGGGCGATGCGGTGATGAAACTGCAATGCCATTGTCGCGAATGCACTTATATCACAGGCGGCGCGGCCAATCTGACGATGGGCGTGGCTGAGGCGGGTTTCAAATACACCCAAGGCACGCCATCGACTTATCAGCGTGACGATATTGACGGCGCCGTAACGCGTGAGTTTTGTGGCGATTGCGGCACACCGCTTTTGACCCGCGCCCCGGGCGCACCAGGCGCGGTTTTGTTGAAAATCGGATCGCTCGACAATCCGGCTGATTTCAGTGGCCCTGATGCGGCCATTTATACTGATGAGAAACATGATTTCCATGTGATCGCCGATGGCGTTGCCCAATTTGGCAAATTGCCCGGTTAAGTAATACCTCGGCAGAGAAATCTGCCGCCCGGTTAAACAAAAAAACCCCCGGCAGATTGCTCTGCCGCCCGGTTAAACAAAAAAACCCCCGGCAGAAGAATCTGCCGGGGGTCACGCTCACTAGGGGATATCAAGTGCGCGAGAACTCGGGATAGGCTTCAATGCCCAGTTCTTCTTTATCGAGGCCCATCATTTCGCCGTCTTCATCGACGCGGATGCCCATCACCGCTTTCAGTATCGACCACAAAATGCCACTGGCAATCATGGTGAAGATACCGACAGCAACGACGCCAATGGCCTGCACAGTGTAGGTCGCATCGCTATTGGTCAGCGGCACAATCAATGTGCCCCAAATACCGCAAACCAGGTGAGCCGGAATGGCACCGACAACATCATCGACTTTAAACTTGTCGAGCAGCGGCACAGCCAGAACCACCAGCACACCACCCACAGCACCGATAAAGGCGGCTGCCGGAATGGACGGGGTCAACGGCTCAGCCGTGATGGAGACAAGGCCACCAATCGCACCGTTCAGCGCCATGGTCAGGTCAATTTTGCCATACAGCGCATTTGACGCAATCATTGCCGCCACAACACCGGCCGCAGCGGCCATATTGGTGTTGATGAAGATGTTGGAGATGGCTGCCGCATCGGCACCTGAACCCAGAGCCAGTTGCGAACCGCCATTAAAGCCGAACCAACCGAGCCACAAAATGAATGTGCCCAAAGTGGCCAAAGGCATATTGGAACCCGGGATTGGGTTAACTTCGCCATTCGGGCCATATTTACCGGCGCGCGCGCCGAGAATAATGGCACCGGCCAGAGCCGCCCAACCACCGGTTGAGTGCACCAGTGTCGAACCGGCAAAGTCAGAAAAGCCCATAGCGTCGAGCCAGCCTGTGCCCCACTCCCAGCTGCCGACGATTGGATAAATAAATCCGGTCAGGAACAGCGTGAAGATAAGGAACGGCCACAGCTTCATCCGCTCGGCAATGGTGCCGGACACGATGGAAGCTGTTGTGGCGCAGAACACCATTTGGAAATACCAGTCAGAACCGGAGGCATAGCCGCCCGAGAAATCAGGTGTTTCACCGGCAATGGCGCTGTCATCGGCTGACCATACGGAGAACAACTCACCGATATAACCACCTTCGGCAATGCCATACATCAGATTATAGCCGACCAGCCAATACATCAGACCGGCAATGGCGAATAATGAAATGTTTTTGACACAAATCGTAGCCACATTTTTGGACCGGACCATGCCGCTTTCGAGCATGGTAAAACCGGCGGCCATGAACATGACCAAGAAACCGCAGACCAGGAACAGGAATGTGTTGAACACATAGGCTGTCTCAGGGCTGACTTCAGCGAGGGCCGGACCGGCTGCCAAAGACAAAGCCGAACCCAGTCCCAAAATTTTGAGAGTATTTTTCAACATTGGTGGAGTCCTTTACAGAGCAGCAGAGCCGTTTTCGCCGGTCCGAATACGGATGGCTTCATCGACACCGACTACAAAAATTTTACCGTCACCGATTTTATCCGTATTGGCGGCTTCACGAATGGCTTCGCAAGCGGCTTCTACTTGGGCGTCATCAACAACAACTTCCAGCCGCATTTTGGGCAGGAAATTAATCTCATATTCAGCACCACGATAGATTTCGGTTTGGCCTTTTTGACGACCGAAGCCTTTAGCTTCGGTCGCCGTCATGCCTTCAATACCGGCTGCGGTTAACGCTTCGCGAACGGCATCCAGTTTGAAGGGCTTGATTATCGCAAGGATAAGTTTCATGGGAGGAACCTTGTTTCAATCAAGCTTAGAAGCTTG
>JAQWZC010000117.1 GCA_029253645.1 Alphaproteobacteria bacterium
CTCGCCGCCGACAGTCGGCACGCCCATGCAATTGCCGTAACCGCCAATGCCCGACACGACACCGGCCACAAGATGGCGGGTTTTGGCATGGTTGGGCTGGCCAAAACGCAGCGCGTTAAGATTGGCAACCGGACGCGCGCCCATGGTGAACACATCGCGCATAATGCCGCCGACACCGGTGGCCGCGCCCTGATAAGGCTCAATAAATGACGGGTGATTATGACTTTCCATTTTAAAAACCGCCGCATCGCCATCGCCAATATCAATCACACCGGCATTTTCGCCCGGCCCTTGAATGACTTGAGGCCCATCGACCGGCAGTTTTTTCAGCCATTTGCGCGAGGATTTATAAGAGCAATGCTCCGACCACATGACTGAGAAAACACCCAATTCAGTATAATTCGGCACGCGCCCCATATGGTCGCAGACCATTTTAAATTCATCCGGCGTCAGCCCGTGTTCGGCAACCAGCGCATCGGTAATTTCCGTATCATTAATATGCCCGCTCATGACAGCGCCTCCACAATGCCGGTAAACATGCGCTTGCCGTCTTCGCCGCCCAATGCGGTTTCGGCGCGCCGCTCAGGATGCGGCATCATGCCGACAATGCGCCCCGCCTTATCGCAAATGCCCGCAATATCGAGACACGCCCCATTGGGGTTGTCTCCCGCCGCATAGGTGAAGGCGATGCGGTCTTCATCTTGTAATTGTTTCAGCGTGTCATCATCGGCGAAATAATTGCCCTCATTATGCGCCACCGGCACGATAATCTCTTCATCGGCTTCATATTGGGCGGTGAAGGCGGTTTTATTATTGCTGACATTGAGGCGCGTATTGCGGCAGACAAAATTCAGTCCCTGATTTTGCATCAGCACGCCGGGCAGTAAGCCGCATTCGGTCAAGACTTGAAAGCCGTTGCAAATACCCAGCACGGCGGCGCCTTTTTCGGCTTGCGCGACAACCTCACGCATAATTGGGCTATTGGCCGCCATTGAGCCGCAGCGCAAATAATCGCCATAAGAAAACCCGCCGGGCAGCACAATCAAATCGCTTTTGGGCAGGCTGGCATCGCCATGCCATGCCATGAGGGGCGCTTTGCCCATTGCCGCTTCGACACAAACGGCGACATCGCGGTCGCAGTTTGAACCGGGGAAAACAATAACCGATGCTTGCATTGCCTACTCGCTATCAAGATGGATGTGATAATTCTCAATCACCGTATTGGCGAGCAGCTTCTCGCACATATCGGTCAGCGCGGCTTCGGCTTTCGCCGGATCGCTCTCGCTCAGATTGACTTCAACCAGCTTGCCCTGACGCACCTCGTCAACGCCCTGAAAGCCAAGCTGACCCAGCGCATTTTCAATCGCCTTGCCTTGGGGGTCGAGCACGCCGTTTTTGAGGGTAATGTGAATGGTCGCTTTCATCGTATTTCCTAATTATCGTTAATGTCGCTTGTCAGGCCGAGGCGTTCCGCCACTTGCTGATAAGCATCTACCATGCCGCCCAAATTTTGTCGGAAGCGGTCCTTGTCCATTTTCTCATTGGATTCAATATCCCACAGCCGACAGCTATCGGGACTAATCTCATCGGCCAGCACAATTTTTTGTCCGGCACCATCTGCCACGCGGCCAAATTCCAATTTGAAATCCACCAGCCGAATGCCGACAGCCGCAAATATCTCAACCATGCAGTCATTGATTTGGCGCGCCAGTGTCACAATCTCAGCCAGCTCATCAGCACTGCACCAGCCAAATACCGCAATATGGTCTTCTGAGATAAGCGGGTCGCCCAGCGCATCATCTTTATAATAAAACTCAACCAGCGGGCGAGGTAGGGTCTCGCCTTCAGTCAGGCCCAAACGCTTCACCAAAGAACCGGCGGCGACATTGCGCATCACCACTTCGAGCGGAATAATCTCAGCTTGGCGGACAAGCTGTTCGCGCGGGCTGAGGGTCTCGATAAAATGCGTCGGCACGCCGGACGCCTCAAGCTGGCTGAAAATATATTCAGAAATGCGCGCATTCAGCACGCCTTTGCCGTCCATGATTTCATGTTTTTCAGCGTTAAAGGCGGTGGTGTCGTCCTTGAAATACTGAATGAGCGTGCCGGTTTCAGGCCCTTCAAACAGAACTTTGGCCTTACCCTCATATATTTGACGCCGCTGCGACATAATTTGTCTCCGTCAGATGACCGCTAAATTAATCAATACGCGTGATTCGAGCAATTATTCTGCTCCGAAAACGCGGGCAAAAATCGTATCGACATGTTTGAAGTGATAGCCCAAATCAAACAGCGCCTCCAATTCATCATCGCTCAAAATCACTTCCTCATCGGCCTTTAGCAAATCGAGGAATTGCCCTTCGCCGCGCCATACCGGCATGGCATTGCGCTGCACCAACCGATAAGCATCTTCGCGGCTGACACCGGCTTGGGTCAGCGCCAACAGCACGCGCTGCGAATGCACCAAACCGCCCAGCTTGTCGAGATTGGCTTGCATGCGCTCCGGATAGACCAGCAGATTGTCAATCACATTGGTCAGGCGCACCAGCGCAAAATCCAGTGTGATGGTCGCATCAGGGCCAATCATGCGCTCGACAGATGAGTGCGAAATATCGCGCTCATGCCATAGCGCGACATTTTCCATTGCC
>JAQWZC010000154.1 GCA_029253645.1 Alphaproteobacteria bacterium
ATGGATCACAAAGTAGGGGTTATTCCCATGGCCATTCGGGGCGAGCGCATTGCCCTAATGTTTGTTACCTCGCAACAGCGGGGCCGATGGATTCTGCCCAAAGGCAATTTGAAAGCGGGCGAAAGCCATGCCGATGGCTGCGCGCGCGAAGCCTTTGAAGAGGCCGGTATTAAGGGCGATTTTATTGCCGAATTTCCGATAACCGCGGCCATCAGCAAATCTTCAGCCGATGGCGTCAAGCAAACGGCTGTGACTTATTACCCGCTTTTGGTGACCGAACAATTTGACGAGTGGCCGGAAAAAGCCAAGCGCGAGCGACATTGGGTGCTGATGCAGGACGCGCATCATGTAACGGACCGCGAGGATTTCAGAACCCTCATCGAGCAATTTGAGGCTATTTCACCATCGGTGTTAAAGTCTGTAGAACATAAAAAATAGCCGCTGCGAGGCTGGCCGAGGCGGGCACGGTAATCACCCAAGCGGCGGCGATGGAGACCACAAAACGACGCCTCACCAGCTTGCGCTTCCTGCGATGATTGGAGTTGTTAAACGCATCCTCCGCCGTACGGTTTAACCGATGGCTCGGCTTAATGCGTTTTTTATTTGGGTTCTCGACATATTCACGCAAGAAACCAATGCCGAATATTGCCCCAATAGCGATATGGGTAGAGCTGACCGGCAGCCCCAAAGCGGTGGCCAAAAGCACGGTAACGGCTGAGGCTAGCGCCACGCAATAGGCGCGTGGCGCATTGAGGCGAGTGATTTTTTCGCCCACTGTATTGATGAGTTTTGGTCCGAATAGAAACAAGCCCAAAGCCAAGCCCATCGCGCCGATGAGCATCACCCAAAATGGAACGGCCACTTTGGCCTCAACCGAACTTGCGGTGAAGGTGGAGACAATGGCAGCCAGCGGGCCGACCGCATTGGCGACATCATTGGCCCCATGCGCGAAGCATAAAAGCGACACGCCGATAATCAGCGGCAGGTTGAAAAGTTGATGAATATCGGAGCGGCGATTTTGCAAGGGACGTGCAGCAGCCCTAATATAAGGCACGGAAACCGCCCAAGCAGCAAAAAACGCCAAACCGGAGAGCAGAATGATATCGCTTGTGCCGGGCTTCCAAATTTTCTTTAAGCCTTTCATCGCCATATAGGCGACAAAGGCCGAGGCCATGAGGCCGATTAGGATGGGCACCCATTTTTTGGCCGCCTGCAATTTATCCTCAACCCGCAATATTTTGACTTTGATGAAAAACAAAAGACTGGCCGCCGCGATGCCGCCCAGCACTGGCGAGATGACCCAGCTGGCGGCAATCTTGCCCATGGTGACCCAATTAACCAAACCGAAACCGGCGCCGGCAATGCCCGCGCCCAGCACACCCCCAACAATGGAGTGGGTGGTGGAGACCGGCGCATTGAGGTAGGTCGCCAAATTAATCCAGAGGGCGGCGGCCAAGAGCGCGCCCAGCATGAGATTTCTAAAAGCGTCAACGCTGACGCCGCTGCTCGGGTCGATAATCCCCTTAGCCACGGTTTTGACAACATCGCCGCCGGCCAAAAGCGCACCGGCGCTCTCGCATATGGCGGCAATGGCCACCGCCATGCCAATGGTCAATACGCGCCCGCCAACGGCAGGCCCCATATTATTGGCGACATCATTCGCCCCGATATTGAGCGCCATATAGCCGCCAATGGTTGAGGCGGCGACGAGAATAATTATGTTTTCGGTCGATACCTCAAGGTTTAAAAAGCCCCAATATCCAGCTGCCATTAGAAAGACAAGCGAAACCAAAAAAGGAAAGCGCCCCAAACGGGTTGAGATTTCTTGCTGCTTACTGAACTCCAGCTTTCGCAAGTCATTGACATAACGATTGCCGAGCTTTTGGGATTTATCGACCATGGTTCACTCCAACCTTTTGATGATGAAATGTTGCCTAAGATTCGACAATTGACGACTCAATTTTCTGCTTTGTCACCAGAAATACGCCGGTGATATGACAGGCCGCCACCATCCTGGGGTGGCGCGCCGTTCTCTTGAGTGACGTCTTTCATGGCCTGTCTTATGAGTGCCGGTTTTTGCAGGCGCATGATTTTTGTGTCTGTGGCCAAGTTGACCAAATCGACAACAGCTCGGCAAAAGCATGGCGGCGCTGTTTGGGCTTGTTTGACGGCGCAAGGGGGGCTATGTCTCGCCCATAAGAAGCGGAAAGCCGCGCCGCTTGTCACGCCCAATTGCAGGTCAGACTGAATTAAATGCTTGATATAAAGAATATAACCTACCGAATTGCCGGGCGAACCCTGTTTGATGGCGCGTCCTTATCTGTGCCCAATGGCCATCATATCGGCCTTGTTGGGCCAAACGGCTCGGGCAAGTCAACCTTGTTCAAGCTGATTGCCTCTGAGTTGGATTTGGATGGCGGCGAGATTGCGGTGGTTTCGGGTGCCAGCATGGGCATGGTGCGCCAAGACATGCCAGATGACGATACCCCTCTTATTGATGTTGTGCTGGCCTCGGACACTGAGCGCGCCAGCCTATTGGCGGAATTGGAAGCGCCAATTGATGTCGAACGCATGTCGGATGTTTACATGCGCCTAAATGATATTAACGCCTATGAAGCGCCGTCGCAGGCGGCGATTATTCTCAGCGGTTTGGGCTTTAGTGAGGCCGAGCAATCCATGCCAATCAGTGCCTTTTCGGGCGGCTGGAAGATGCGCGTGGCTTTGGCGGCGGCTTTATTTCGAAAGCCCGGCCTTTTGCTTTTGGATGAGCCGACCAATCATTTGGATTTTGAAGCGATTGTGTGGCTGGAAAATTTCCTTCTTAATTATGAACATACATTTCTCATCATCAGCCATGACCGCGATACGTTGAATAAAGTCGTCAGCCATATTGCCCATTTGGACCAGAAAAAACTGTCGCTCTATACGGGCAATTATGACCAATTTGAAAATGCGCTGGCGCAAAAACGCCTCGGGCATCAGGCGCTGTTTGATAAACAGCAAGCGCATAAAAAGAAGATGATGGCTTTTGTTGACCGCTTTGGGGCTAAGGCCAGCAAGGCCAAACAGGCGCAAAGCCGCCTGCGGGCGATTGAGAAAATGGATATGGTTGATGCGTTGATTGCCGAGCGCGCCACTTCATTCAGCTTTCCAAAGCCCGAGCAAATCGCATCGCCCATTATCACAATTGATGATGTGGATGTCGGCTATGAGGCCAA
>JAQWZC010000025.1 GCA_029253645.1 Alphaproteobacteria bacterium
CACGACCCCTTGTCCCCCAGACAAGTGCGCTACCGGGCTGCGCTACGCTCCGACTTCGAGTGTCTTAGAAACTTTCGGCCCAAAAGGCAAGATGAGCGGTTGCTTAATTATCTTCACCGGTCAATAGGATGCGCGCTTGAACGAGGTTTTGCCGCGCCGCCTCCAGCTTGCTGCGGCGGTCGCCGCTTATTTCCGCAAGGGCGGTATTTTCGACTTTCGGCTTATCGCCTGAAGCGAGCGCGCGCACATCGCTGACGCCATTCTCTTTCAAATGTTTCTGCGCGCCCTTAATTGTCATGCCCTGCTCGTGCAGCAAATGCTTGATACCGGCAATCAGCGCGACATCCTCAGGGCGATAATAACGCCGCCCCGCGGCGCGTTTCACCGGCTGGATTTCATCAAACTTGCTTTCCCAAAAGCGCAAGACATGCGGCTTCACGGCAAGCGCCTCTGCGACCTCGCTTATGGTGCGAAAGGCGTTGTCTGATTTACCTGAACTCATGAAATAATGTTAGCCGAGACCGGCCATCTTATTAATTTTTTCTTTGAGGACATGGCTGGCGCGAAAACTGAGAACGCGGCGCGGGTCAATCGGAACCTCTTCACCGGTTTTCGGATTGCGTCCAATGCGCCCGTTTTTATGGCGCACCAAAAATGAGCCGAAGGAAGACAGTTTGACATCCTCACCCCGAATGAGGGCATCGGAAATTTCATCCAAAACGGTTTCTACAATCTGCGCTGACTCGCTGCGCGATAAGCCGACTGCATTGTAAACAATCTCGCTTAAATCCGACCGCGTCACTGTCTTGCTCACCATCTTATAATCTCCTCGCAGGAAAGTTAAGCACAAGGCAAATTAGCCGCGCAAGCTTAAAACTTAATTAAATGAGTGATTTATGCCCAAATGATAAGATTGGCACCCCAGGTCAAACCGCCGCCCATAGCTTCCAGCATAATCACATCGCCGGATGCCAACCGCCCGCTTTTAACCAAATCATGCAAGGCCAGCGGAATGGACGCCGCCGATGTATTGGCGTGATTTTGCACGGTGACGACAGTCTTCTCTGGCGGCAGGCCGATTTTTTTGGCGACGCCATCAATAATCCGTTTATTCGCCTGATGCGGCACAAACCAATCAATATCATCAACGCTAAGGTCGTGTTTTTGCAGTAGGCTTTCAATCGCCTCGGCGATATTGCCGACCGCGTGACGATAAACTTCGCGCCCCTGCATTCGCAGCTTGCCCGTTGTGCCGGTGGTGGACGGGCCGCCATCGACATAAAGCAAATCCGTCAGATTGCCGTCAGAGCGCAAATAAGAGCCGACAATATGCGGCGCATCAGGGCTGTCTATTTCGGTCGCCTCAAGCACCACAGCACCGCCGCCATCACCGAATAAAACCGCCGTCGCCCTATCCTCCCAATCCAGCAAACGCGACATGGTTTCAGCGCCAATCAGCAAGACGCGCTGCGCCTGCCCGGCCTCAACCATCGCCGAGGCGACACTCAAGCCATAAACAAAACCGGAGCAGACAGCCTGCACATCAAAGGCCGCGCCGTGATGAATACCGAGCTTTTTTTGCACCAGCGCGGCGGTGGCGGGAAAGGTTAAATCCGGCGTCGTGGTTGAGACGATAATCAGATCGATATCTTGAGCGGTGATACCGGCAACGCGCAACGCATCCTGCGCCGCTTGCAGGGCGATATCGCTGGTCGCCTCACCCTCGGCCGCCCGATGGCGCTGCTTAATGCCCGAGCGCGTGGTAATCCACTCATCGCTGGTATCCAGAATTTTTGACAAATCATCATTGCTGACAACCTCAGCGGGAAGATAGCTGCCTATGCCGGTAATTTTTGCTTTTCGGGACATCAATGCCATTCCCTCTAACGTGCAAATATTTAGCGCATATCAATCCAGAGATTCGGCCCATGCATCATCGAGCAGGGCTTGTATCTTTTCAATGCGCCGCGAAATCTCACCCAACATGTCGGCTTCCGCCGCCTCTATTGCAACTTCGACAGCCGTGCCAAAACCGTCAACATCGGCCCCGCCATGGCTTTTAACAACCACGCCATTCAACCCCAAAAACATGCCACCATTAGAACTGTTCGGATCCATACGCGTCCGCAATGCCGCAAAGCCGCCACGCGCAAAAAGATAGCCGATTTTGGTCAGCAGTGAACTGCTCATGGCTTGGCGCAAATATTCGGCCATTTGCCGCGCCGTGCCTTCCGCCGTTTTCAGCGCGATATTGCCGGTGAAACCGTCGGTCACCACAACATCAACATCGCCGCGCCCAATACCGTCACCCTCAACAAAGCCCTTAAAGTTAAGCTCTGACCGCTCGAGCAATTCGGCGGCTTCTTTGACCGCATCCGTGCCCTTAATTTCTTCCGTGCCGATATTCAACATGCCGATTTGCGGTTTCTTCAAACCGAAAACCGTGCGCGCATAGGCAGCGCCCATAGCGGCGAATTGCACATATTGCGACGCCGTGCCGCCAATATTCGCGCCCACATCAAGCACCACGCTTTCGCCGCGAATGGTTGGCCAAATGGCGGCAATGGCCGGGCGTTCAATGCCCGTAGGGGTGCGTAAAATAATCTTCGACATGGCCATGAGCGCGCCGGTATTCCCCGCCGACACACAGGCCTGCGCCTCGCCCTCTTTAACCGCCTGAATGGCGCGCCACATGCCTGAGGTTTTGCGCCCCTGACGCAAAGCAACGCTCGGCTTGGCATCCATCGGCACTTCCACATCGCAATGAATAACCGTAGAGATTGCCGCCAAGGCTTTGTGCTTTTTCAATTCGGCGTTTATCAGGTCTTCATTGCCATAAATCAAATAGCTGATTGCTGACCGCGCGCTTTGCGCGCGTGCCAATCCTGCGACCGTAACGGCCGGGCCATAATCGCCACCCATGGCATCAATCGCAATTACCGTATTGCTCACAAGGTCTCCCACTCGGGCTATAGGATAGCCCGTAACGCCGCCTTATATGCGCCTGTTTGACGTTTTTATCAAGTTTCGTCGGTAGCGTCATCATCTGAGGGTTTTAACGCAGACAAGGCCGCAAAGGGCGATTGCTTCGCATCCTCGGCCTCAATTTCCGCTTCGCTTTGCCCATAACCGGCAAATTCAGCCCCCTCAGCGCGCGGATAAGCCGGAATTTCCATAGCAAATATCTGCGTCACCATCTCACCAATATCGGCCTGCCCGTTTTGCATCGCCTCGGGTAATTCCGTATCGAAATCATCTTCGGGCACGACATATTTGGCGACCAGTTCTTGCGGCTGAAACTCGGTTGAGAAATCTGCGCTGATGGTTGTCCATAGCGGTTCCAACGTGACGCCGCAAAGCTGGCGCACCCTCCCCTGCACTTTGCCGCTGGCTTGCAGGCAATCGCTGGCTAAGGGCATCAGCAATACCTCAAAGGTCAAATCGCTGACTTCCTCCACCTTAAAGCGCGTGGCCAGCGTGGCCAAAACATCGCCATCGGCGGCATGTTCAATCTCGCGCCCATTCGGCGGCACTTCATCATGCAGCACCAAAAGGCTCATCTCCGCTTCCCCAAACGGGGCCGCATGTGTGTCGTCTTCACTCATTGCCGCGCCTCAAAACTTTCCGGCCAGAATATTATCCAGCGTTACATCAGCCAGCTTATTTTCAAATGCCAGCAAATAAGACGCAAGCGCTTTCAGCTTTTTCGCGTCAGCTGCATCAGGCGTATCGGGATAAAGATTGCGCTGCAAAACATCGGCCAAGGCCGTCTTGGCTTTAGCGCTCGGCTTAACCGGTGCGGCCTTGCCCAGCGCTTCATCATAGGCGGCGGCACGGCCATAATAGGCTTGCGCCATTTTGCGGATTTTCTTGCCGACACCCAGATCACCGACACCGGCCTCGCGCATGGCTTGGTCCATATCGCGGAAAAATATATCGAATAAGGCCTGCCCGATATCATCGCGCGCGACGCCCTCGCTCCGCAACCGCCTCAGCACCATATGCACATGCGCCGCCAACATATCAAACCGTCCGTCAAAACTGTCAGGCACGCCGCCATCACCATAATGGTCAGGCTGGCGCGCCAGGGCCATAATCGCCGTATAGGCAGGGGTTAAATCAGGGGTAGATTTATTCAGTGATAAAAAATCGAGTAGTCCCATTTGCTTTCTCCGATGCCGGATAGAATTTTTGGTTGCCTCACGGCGCGCGATTGGTTACCCATCTAGGCTATTCACGTTAGGTAATCAATGATGCGATTTCTTCAGAAAACAAAAGATGAAGCTCTCCAACAGGCGGTCAAACGTCGCGGGCAAATTTTTGGCGCGGGATTGCTCGCAGCCTCCATTATGGCTTGCGCGCCGGTGATTGATAATCGCGGTTATTTTTTCGATGACAGCTCGGTTGAGAGCATTATAAAAGGCACCACCACGCAAACTATGGTGCGCGACAGTTTCGGCTCACCGACAACCGTGAACAACATCAAAACCCAATCCTATTATTATATTTACAGCCGCTTCGTAACGGAGAGCTATCGCGCCCCTGAAGAAGTTGAGCGCAAAGTGCTGGCGATATATTTCGACAAAAACAAAACCGTCAGCGATGTTGCGGTTTATGGGCTGGAAGATGGCATCATCATTCCCATCGTCGCCCGCACCACGCAGACGCAAGGCTCGGAGCTAAGCGCGCTGCAACAAATCTTCGGCAATATCGGACGCTTTGGCGACGGCACCCCGTCACAATTTTAAGAAAATCAGGCAACAAAAAACCCCGGCATATCGCTATGCCGGGGCTTAAATGTCGTGTCGTTTGCTTAGTGAGCCAGAATGGCCAGCATCATCAGAGCAACGATATTGGTGATTTTAATCATCGGGTTAACCGCAGGACCGGCCGTATCTTTATACGGGTCGCCAACAGTGTCACCGGTTACGGCTGCTTTATGAGCTTCCGAACCTTTACCGCCATGATTGCCATCTTCGATATATTTCTTGGCATTATCCCAAGCACCGCCACCGGCAGTCATCGACAGAGCCACAAACAGGCCGGTCACAATCACACCAAGCAGCATCGCACCCAGCGCAGAGAACGCAGCTGAACGGTCAGCAATTTGCTCGATAATCAGATAAAGCGCGACAGGCGACAGAACCGGCAACATGGACGGAACAATCATTTCCTTAATCGCAGCGCGGGTCAGCAGGTCAACAGCAGCCGTATAATCAGGCTTCTCAGTGCCTTTCATAATACCCGGCTTTTCTTTGAACTGGCGACGCACTTCTTCGACAATCGCACCACCTGCACGGCCCACAGCCATCATGCCCATAGCGCCAAAGAGATATGGCAACATGCCACCGACAAACAGGCCGATAACGACATAAGGGTTAGACAGTGAGAAGTCAGGCGTCACACCTGCGAAATAGCTGTACTGGTCAGCATTGGCGGTGAAGTAGCGCAAATCTTGCGTGTAAGCCGCAAACAATACCAAGGCACCCAAACCGGCAGAACCGATAGCATAGCCTTTGGTGACGGCTTTGGTCGTGTTACCGACCGCATCCAGCGCGTCTGTTGTGTTGCGAACGCTCTCAGGCAAATCGGCCATTTCAGCAATACCACCGGCATTATCCGTTACCGGACCGAAGGCATCGAGGGCAACAACCATACCGGCCAGCGCCAACATGGTGGTGACCGCAATGGCGATACCGAACAGACCGGCAAGGCTATATGTGGCCAGAATACCGACAACAATAACAATCGCCGGCAGCGCAGTTGCTTCCATAGAAACAGCCAGACCCTGAATAACGTTTGTGCCGTGACCGGTTTCAGAAGCCGCAGCCACTGATTTAACCGGACGGTAATTCACGCCCGTATAATATTCGGTAATCCAGATAATCAGGCCGGTAATGGCCAGACCCAGCACACCGCAGAGATACAGGCTCATGCCGTTAAACACTTGGCCCTCAATCACGCGCTGCGTGTCGAGGCCGATAACCGCGTCTGTGACGAAGTAAAGCGCAATCAAGCTAAGTACGGCTGAGGCGATAAAGCCTTTATACAGCGCACCCATAATGGACTGGCTGGCACCCAAGCGGACAAAGAATGTGCCCGCGATTGAGGTGATGATGCAGGTGCCGCCAATTGCCAGCGGATACATCATCATGTTCAGCGCGTCAGCGGTGAAGAAGATGGAGCTAAGAACCATGGTGGCAACAATCGTTACCGCATAGGTCTCAAACAAGTCAGCCGCCATACCGGCACAGTCACCAACATTATCGCCGACATTGTCAGCAATGGTGGCCGGATTGCGGGGATCATCTTCAGGGATACCGGCTTCAACTTTACCGACAAGGTCGCCGCCAACGTCAGCACCTTTTGTGAAAATGCCGCCGCCGAGACGGGCGAAGATTGAAATCAGGGAAGCGCCAAAGCCGAGCGCGACCAGCGCGTCCACAACTTCGCGGCTATCCGGTGACAGGCCGAAACCGTTAATCAGCAAGGCGAAATAAACCGTCACGGCCAATAAGGCCAGACCGGCAACCAGCATGCCGGTCACGGCACCTGAGCGGAACGCCATTGAAAGGCCCGCGCCTAGGCTTTCGCTTGCGGCTTGGGTGGTACGCACATTAGCGCGCACGGAAACCAACATACCGACATAACCGGCGGCACCCGACAGGGTGGCACCAACGATAAAGCCTGCGGACACTTTCGCGCCGAGGAGGAAGAAAACCAGAATGGCAATCGCCACGCCAACGATGCCGATGGCTCGGTATTGGCGGTTAAGATAAGCGGCAGCGCCCTCTTGAATGGCCGATGCAATTTCCTGCATCCGCTCATTACCGGCGTCAGCCGCCATAATGCTGCGAGCCGCCCAAACACCATAAACAATGGCGAGCAGACCTGACCCGATGATAAGCCACATTAATGTGCTCATGAGTAAATCCTCTTTGTTATGGGAACGGCCGAAAAGCGGCGCGTTGTCCTCCCCGTGTAAAAGTGAGCGAGATATGCCAAAAAACGCCTGCAAAAGCAAGAAGAAGCACGAAAAAGGCGATGAAAAAGGCGATGAAAAAGCCGATAAAAGACTGAATTGTCTGAAAACCGCTTAGAAGTGCCGAAAACCGCGCTTTTGAAGGGCGATTTCTTGACCGTCTTCGGCCCGCAAAATCGCCTTTGGCGCGGCATTGGCGGTAAATTTTCCGATACGGGTCAGCGCGATGCGGTGTTTTTCCGCTTCGATTCCCAAAATATCGGCATGCGAAGGCTGCGCGGTAAAGGCGATTTGCAAATCATCGCCGCCGCACACCAAAGCCGCCAAATCGCCATGCGCCCTGCCCGCCTCGGATAGCGGTATGGCATTGGCTTCAATATCAATGCCGCCCACGCTGGCGCGGCAGATATGGTCGAGGTCTGCCATCAGCCCGTCCGACACATCAATCGCCGCCGTCGCCAGATTACGCGCGGCCTGCCCAAAGGCCAGCGGCGGCATGGGCGCGGCATAGGCCGACCCCAAATCGGCTAAATCAAGAAAGCCGTCGCCAATCGAACCGGTCACATAAACATCATCGCCATCTTGCGCGCCGCTGCGGGTCAGCATCTCACCCTGCGGCACAAGCCCGTGCACGGTTAATCCGGCAAAGCCATCACGCGCCCGTACCGTATCGCCTCCCCAAAGCTGCATGTCATAGGTTTTCAGCCCCTCGCCCAAGGCCTGCACAAACTCTTGCAGAAACGCGCTATCCCAGTTTTCGGCAACGCCGAGCGTCAGCAAACAGCCATAGGGCTGCGCGCCTTTGGCGGCGAGGTCGGAGATATTACAAGCCAACATTCGATTGGCGATAAGGGTCGCCTTGGCATCAGCCGGAAAATGCACATTGGCAACCAGCATATCCGTGCTGATAACCAACTCATGCCCATCGGGAACCGCGACCTGCGCCGCATCATCGCCGAGACGCGCCGCCGCTTTATTATCGGCCAAAGGCGAAAGCCATTCCGTGATGAAAGCAAACTCATCAAGCAGTTTGTCATCTTGCTTATCGTCCTGCTTGTGGGAGGTCATGGCTTAGGCCGTATGCTCATCATCTGAGGTCGGGCCATCTGCGGAGCCATCTAAAGGCGCGGCCAGCCCGCGCGCGACATTATCTAACAGCGCATTGGCCATGCCGCCCTCCGCGCCGTCAAAAAACGCATGGGCGATATCTGAATATTGCGACACCACCACTTTAGGCGGTACTTGCGGGGCCTCGGTCAACTCCAAGACACCGCAGCGCAAAATCGCGCGCAAGGTGCTGTCGAGACGCGCCAAGCGCCAATTCTCAGCCAGCTTGCCGTCAATAATGCGGTCAATATGTGTTTGATTATCCACCACGCCGCGCAGCACCAATTCAAAATGGGCGCCATCGGCGGCAGGCAATTCCATGTCATCGAGCTTGGCTTCCAAACGATGCTCACCAAACTCGCGAATGATGACCTCGAGCGGGGTGCGCGCAATATCCATTTGATAAAGCGCTTGCACAGCCAGCAGGCGAGCCGATGATCGGGCGTCGTAAGTATCAGCACTCATGAGAGGGGTTTACCCCTAAGACCAGCTATCGCGCAAGCCCATCAATGCAAGTGCTGCTTTTACCGCGCCTCCGCCTTTGTCTTTTTCCGACATTTTGCAACGCGCCCAGGCTTGGTCGCTATTCTCAACCGTCTGAATACCATTGCCGATAGACAGCATATCTTTAATGCCAAGCTCCATCAGCGCGCGTGCACTTTCATTGCAGACAATCTCGTAATGTGTGGTCTCGCCACGAATAACCACGCCCAGCGCGACATAGCCATCATAGGCATTTGTCGCGGCGGCATATTTAATCGCTACCGGCACTTCCAACACGCCCGGCACGGAGACGCGCTCATAGGTGACACCGGCGGCGTCAAGGACTGCGGCGGCCCCTTCCGCCAAAGCATCGGCCATGCCTTCGTAAAAACGCGCTTCGACAATCAGAACTTTTTTGCTCATTTTCGGCCCCTATTTGTCGCCATTTATCGGACGCTGCCCGACAATTTTCAAATCATAGCCCTCAAGCGCGACCACAGTGCGCGGCGTATCTGACAGCAATTCAATCTCGCGCAAACCCAAATCAGCAACAATTTGTGCGCCGACACCATAATCCAAAAGACGCGTCGGCATCGGGTCGCCGGTCGGCTGCGGATTGAGACTGTCGGTAAACGGCGTTGGCGACGTATTGCGAATAATCACCACAACGCCCCGCCCTTCCTCGTCGATTTTTTCCAACGCTTGCTGAAACACACCGGCGCGGGGCATGCCGCTACCGGCAATATCAGCCACCAGGTTTTCGGCATGGAAGCGCGTCAGCACAGGCTGCGGCCCTGAAATATCGCCCTTCACCAGCGCGATGTGTTCTTCATTGGCGATGGTGTTGAGATAAATATACGCCTTCATCTCGCTGCCATTGGCCAGCTTGAATGTGTCTTCGTGAATGCGCTCAACCAGCGTGTCATTGCGGCGGCGATAGGCAATCAAATCGGCAATCGTGCCGAGCTTCAGCCCGTGAATTTGCGCGAATTGCACAAGGTCAGGCAGGCGCGCCATTGTGCCGTCATCATTCATAATCTCGCAAATCACACCGGCCGGATATAATCCGGCAAGGCGCGCAATATCAACCGAGGCTTCGGTATGTCCGGCCCGCATCAGCACGCCGCCATCACGCGCCACCAGCGGAAACACATGGCCCGGCGACACAATGTCTTGCATGCTCTTGGTCGGGTCAATGGCCACGGAGACGGTTTTGGAGCGGTCATGCGCCGAAATGCCGGTCGATATGCCCTCGCGCGCCTCAATCGACACGGTGAAAGCGGTTTGATGACGCGAGCGATTATTTTGCGACATTAACTCAAGGCCAAGCTGGTCAGCGCGGTCTTTCATCAGCGTCAGGCAAATCAGGCCGCGTCCGAATTTGGCCATGAAATTAATCGCATCGGGCGTCGCCATTTGCGCCGGAATAATCAGGTCGCCCTCATTTTCGCGGTCTTCGGCGTCAACCAGCACAATCATTTTGCCGTTGCGCGTATCCTCGATAATTTCTTCTGCCGTGGAAATATACTGGCTGAACTCGCTCATGATGCGTCTCCCAATTCTTGTTCTGCTTGTTTCAGGCGCGCGACATAGCGTGCCAAGACATCAATCTCCAGATTGATGATATCGCCAACTTTCGACAATCCCCATGTGGTGACGTCTTGCGTGTGCGGAATTAAATTAACGCCAAAGGTCAGACCCTCGACTTCGTTCACGGTCAGCGATGTGCCGTCCAATGTTACCGACCCTTTGGGCGCGATAAACGGCATCAGCGCGGCGGATGTTTTGAAAGTGTAACGCTGGCTGTCGCCCTCCGGTGTGATGGTCGTAATCTCAGCCAGCCCGTCAACATGACCCGACACAATATGCCCGCCCAGCTCATCACCCATTTTCAAGGCGCGCTCAAGGTTCAGCTTAGTGCCCGCCTGCCAGTTAGCGGCTGAGGTGACATCGAGCGTTTCTTTCGAGGCTTCGACGGCAAACCAGTCGCCCTCTGCGCCCTTGCCCTTATCAATAACCGTCAGGCATACGCCCGAATGGGCAATTGATGCGCCCATATCAATCGTGTCCGTGTCATAGGCGGTCAGCACATCAAATCGCGTATCGCCGCTTTGCGTGACTTTGGCAATCGTGCCGATATCGGTGATAATTCCGGTGAACATCAATTTTTCCTTTCGCGGCAATAATGCCCATAATGGTCGGGGCCGAGCATCGCCTCATGGGTTTTCACAAAGCGCGTCAGGTCGATCTGCATTTGGGATATATCACTTTCGCCCGTCATGGCCACTTCATGCGGTGCGGTAAATATGGCGAGCGCATCAATTAAATCAGCCGCCAAAAAAGCTGCCGCTAATTTTGGGCCACATTCCAGCATGGCGCGCGTCATGCCCCGCGCTGCCAAATCAGCCAGCACGGTATCGGGCGCACCCTCACTGATAATGACGTTATCGCGCTGCGCCAATTTGCAATTCTCGGGCAAAGCGCCACTGCGCGACATCACCACCGGCACGGGCGAGGCATCAGCCAATCCGGGCAGGCGGCAAGCCAGCGACGGGTCATCTTGCGCCACTGTGCCGCTGCCGGTGATAATAACATCATGCGCCGCCCGCAATAAATGGCCTGTCTGTCGGGCCAACGGGCCGGTAATCCAAGGCGTTTCGTCCTGTGGCGTGCGCATAAAGCCATTGGCACTGAGGGCCAGCTTGAGCGTCACCATTGGGCGGTTTTCGGTTTTACTCAGCAGAAAGCCAAGCTGGTCACGGCGCGCTTCATCGGCCAAGAGACCGCTTTCAACGCTTATTCCGGCCTCGCGCAACATCGCCGCGCCGCCGCCATTCACCCGTGGGTCGGGGTCATCAATCGCATACACCACACGCGCCACGCCTGCCTCTTTCAACGAAGCGGCACACGGCGGCGTTTGTCCGGTATGGGCGCACGGCTCCAGTGTCACATAAGCTGTCGCGCCCTGCGCCGCGTCGCCTGCCTCAGCGAGGGCCATCGCCTCCGCATGCGGGCGGCCTGATTTTTGGGTAACGCCGCAGCCGATAAGCTGTCCGTCTTTGACCAACACGCAACCGACCGCCGGATTGGGCGCGGTCATGCCCAAGCCGAAACGCCCAAGCGCGAGCGCTTGGCGCATAAAATCTTCATCGGTTTTGTGAACCTGTTGGGTCACCGCGTCTCCCTATCGGCCAAAGGCCTGTCGGGGTTGGCGGTTATGGGTCGGGCTGACCGCTCATTTCCCCGAGGAATTCTTCAAAATCTTTAGCTTCGCGGAAATTCCGATAAACCGAGGCAAACCGCACATAAGCCACCTGATCAAGCGCATAAAGCCCTTCCATCACCAATTCACCAACCATTTTGGCTGGAATTTCGGACTCGCCCAAATTCTCCAGACGACGCACAATCCCGGATACCATACGTTCAATTCGTTCCGGCTCAACGGGGCGTTTTCGCAGAGCGACTTGCACAGAACGCATGAGCTTATCGCGCTCAAACGGCACTTTGCGGCCGGTATTTTTGACAATGGTCAACTCGCGCAACTGAATGCGCTCAAAGGTCGTGAAGCGGCCCCCGCAATCGGCGCATACGCGGCGACGACGGATAACCGTATTCTCCTCGGTCGGACGGCTGTCCTTAACCTGCGTATCGGCGTTCATACAGTAGGGACAGCGCATAAATAAGCTCTAGTAAATCGGGAAGCGCGCGCACAGCGCTTCGACTTCAGCGCGCACGGCGGTTTCTTCATCGGGCACGGCCTCGCCGCCATTGGCAGCCACCGCATCCAGCACACGCGCAATCAGGTCACCGACTTTTTGGAACTCCGCGACGCCAAAGCCCCGCGTTGTGCCTGCCGGAGTGCCGAGACGCACGCCCGATGTCACCATGGGCGGAGCCGGGTCAAACGGCACGCCGTTTTTATTGCAGGTGATGAAGGCCCGCTCCATCGCCGCCTCGGCGACATCGCCGGTTAAGCCTTTGGGGCGCAAATCAACCAGCACAAGGTGATTATCCGTGCCGCCTGACACAATATCAAAGCCATGCCCGACCAATGTATCGGCCAGCGCCTTGGCATTTTGCACCACTTGCTGAATATAAAGTTTGTAATCGGGTTGCAGTGCCTCGCCAAAAGCCACGGCTTTGGCGGCAATCACATGCATGAGCGGGCCACCTTGAATGCCCGGGAAAATCGCTGAGTTAAACTTTTTGCCCAAATCCTCATTATTGGTGAGGATAAGACCGCCACGCGGCCCGCGCAGGGTTTTATGCGTTGTCGTTGTCACCGCATCGGCATAAGGCAGCGGGCTAGGATGCGCGCCACCGGCCACCAGACCTGAAATATGCGCCATATCCACCAGCAAATACGCGCCGACCGCATCAGCAATTTCGCGGAAGCGTTTGAAATCAATAACCCGCGGATAGGCCGAGCCACCGGCGATAATCAGCTGCGGTTTGTGCTCTTTGGCCAGCTTCTCAACTTCGTCATAATCAATCAAATGGTCGTCCTCGCGCACACCATATTGCACCGCATTAAACCATTTGCCCGATAGGTTCGGACGTGCGCCATGGGTTAAATGTCCACCTGCTTCCAAAGACATGCCCAAAACAGTATCGCCTGGTTGCAATAGCGCAAGGAACACAGCCTGG
>JAQWZC010000118.1 GCA_029253645.1 Alphaproteobacteria bacterium
TTGCATGGCATGCAAGAGGTCGGCGGTTCGATTCCGCCTGGCTCCACCATTCCTCTAAATCTTTAATTGTCGGGCTGGTTTAATTCCAGCCAGCCAATATTGCCGTCGCTGCGCTTATAAACCAGGCTCAGCGCATCGCGCGCCACGCTTTTAAACAATACAAAATCCTCAGCCCCGACTTCCAATTGCATCACCGCTTCCGAGACGCTTAATTGCGCCACTTGCTTTTTGCTCTCGGCAATCACCACCGGAGAAAATTCTTCCGGCACATCATCTTGCGGCTCAGGCGCCAAAATTTTCTCCGGCGTCGCGCCGACCGATAAACGTTTTTGGTCGTGATGGTTTTTCAGCCGCCTTTTATAACGGCGCAATTGTTTTTCAATTTTGCCGACCGATTGGTCGAAGCAAGCATAGACATCATCTGCCGCGCCGGAGGCGTGCAGATAAAGCCCGCTATCGAGATGCAGCGCGCAGGCGGCTTGAAACTCATGGCCTTGTTTTGAGAAGGTGACGCTGACATCGGCTGAGCGTTCAAAATATTTATGAACCGCATCTTCCAAGCGCGTCTCAACATGCTCTTTCAAGGCAGTGCCGGTCTCCATATGCCGGCCGGTGATATTGATATTCATTTTGTCTCCTTTTCTTTTTGCTGACACAAATGACGCTCAAAACGAGCGCACAAAGAGTGCGTTATGGTCAAAAGAAGCCCACTGGGCACATTTTATCGACGAAAATCGCCAATCCATAATGTGCCCCGGCAGGCAGGGACATAAGCCACATGCCTGCAAAAAGGCTGTGCCATAAAATCAGTCTGCCCGATGCAGCCGACAGAGTCGAGTCATGCCGCTTAAGCGGAGATAGTGAAAAATAAGAGGCAGCCTTATAGCGAGAAATCATCGCCCAAATAATGCGTGCGCACGGCTTCATTATCGACAATTTCTTCCGCCGTGCCCTCGGTCAGCACATGGCCGTCATGCATAATCACGGCGCGGTCAATAA
Organism: Alphaproteobacteria bacterium; assembly: GCA_029253645.1. Classification (GTDB taxonomy): domain Bacteria; phylum Pseudomonadota; class Alphaproteobacteria; order RS24; family RS24; genus UBA8337. The sequence continues at coordinate 1,000 of JAQWZC010000118.1, forward strand.
TGCTCAACGTCTCGCGCACATTATGGTCGGTAATCAGCACACCCAAACCGCGATCTTTTAATTGCGCCACCAATTCGCGAATATCACTAATGGCAATCGGATCAATACCGGCAAAGGGTTCATCGAGCAGAATAAAGCTGGGGTCACTGGCCAGAGCACGGGCAATTTCCACGCGGCGGCGTTCCCCGCCCGATAAGGCGCCACCGGCTGAATGGCGTACATGGGTCACTGAAAATTCCTGCAAGAGATTTTCCAGTTTTTCTCTTTGCGCTTGCGGGTCAGGTTCAACCACTTGCAAAATCGACATGATATTGGCTTCGACCGATAGGGTTCTGAAAATCGACGCCTCTTGCGGCAAATAGCCAATGCCCAAACGCGCGCGCCGATACATGGGCAAATGCGAGACATCCTGCCCATCCAATAAAATGCGCCCGCTATCAGGCCGCACCAATCCGGTAATCATGTAAAAACTGGTCGTCTTACCGGCCCCATTTGGCCCCAAAAGGCCAATGGATTGGCGGCGGTCAAATTGCAGCGCCATGTTTTTCACCACCTGACGCCCTTTATAAGATTTACAAAGATCAATGGCTTGCAGGCCGCCTTGAGTCGGCGGGCGCATATCAGATGGGTCAGCTTGGCTGTTCATGGCGACACTATATGTCTGCAATGACGCTAACGCAATTCTCTGTTTCTTAATCGCGCTAACGCAATGCTCTATTTTCCGATTGCGCTAGCGCAATTCGATGCGCGCGCGCGGTTTATCGCCACCACCGGTCAAGCGCGCCTGACCGCTGACCAAATCCAGCGTCAGTTGCCCGCCACTAACGCGCCGGTCTTGGGCGTCTTTTGTCAAAGCCGGTTGCACCACCGTCACATCGCCGCGCAACACCAATGTGTTCGCCGTTAAATCCATCAGCGCATTATCGGCTTCGGCGCGCCGCATCTCCCGGCCTGCATCATTGGTCGAGCGCAAAATAACCTGCCCGTCCGCCGCCAGACTTTGCGCCGTACCGTCATCAGCCAGCACAATATCAATACGCGCCGCCGACAATGTGAGCGGCCCTTGGGCAATGCGCGCACCCGCACTAAAACGCGCCCTATCCGCACCGCGCTGCCAGACCATCAGCCCGGCTTCAAGGTCAATCGGCGCGCTTGCATCAGTGGTGAAACGCTCAGCAGATGGCGCAGATGGCGATGGAGATATTTGCGGGGATATTTGCGGGGCGTCTTTGGCGCGCCCATGCAGCCGCATTTTTAGGTTGTGAAAACGATACAGGCCTTGCGCTTCATCGGCCTCAATAAGCTGCGCCGTCACATCGCCACTGGGTGCGCGCATGGTCGCGCCTTTCGGGGCTTGCCAGCTGGCCCTCTCCATATCCATGTCGAGATGCGCCGTACTGATGCGGCGGCCATCGCCGGTTTGCACGACAACATTGCCCGACAGGCTGGCCATGCCATCATCGCTGAGCCGATAAAGACCCTTATCGGCGCTAAAGGATAAGGACGGATGCGCTTGCGACGCCGCCACCGCCAGACGCGCCGCCGATAGGCTGACATCGCCATTGATTTTTTGGCCGCCCTGTAGCGCCGCCAATTCATAGCGCCGCCCATCGGGCAAGCGGCCTTGAAAGACCGGCCGGTCAATTACCAAGCGGTCATTATCATCACTGGTCAACTTATTGGGTTGCGGGGCGCGCGCCAAATCCGGATTGGCAGCCAGCACCAACAGCATTAACAATAAAAAGGCGGCAATTGGCAGCACACGGCGCAGCGTTAAAATGCGTTGAGAATAAGCGGCAATATGGGCCGCATTGGCCGCGCCTGCTTGTTTATCCCTATGCGGCTGCTTGGCCATGCGGTACCCGCCTAATGGGCGAAAATATCCATATCTTCCCAGCCTGCCAAATCCATGGCTGAGCGCACCAGAACGAAATCAAAACACGCTTCGGCCATTGGGCGACGCCCTTCGCGGTCAAGCATGGTTTCAAGTTTTTCTTTCAGCAAATGCAGATAGAGAACATCCGAGGCGGCATATTTCAGCTGCGCATCGGATAAATCAGGCGCGCCCCAATCCGAGCTTTGCTGGGCTTTGGACATATCCACCGCCAATAATTCGCGACATAAATCCTTCAGCCCGTGGCGGTCCGTATAGGTGCGCGTCAGTTTGGATGCAATTTTGGTGCACCAAAGCGGCGCGGCATGAACATTTAAATATTGCGCAATCACCGCCAAATCAAACCGCGCATAATGGAAAATTTTGACCAGAGCGCGGTCGCCCAAAACGGCTTTTAAATTTGGCGCGTCATAATTTTCGCCATCCAATTGCACAATATGAACCGAGCCGTCACCGGCAGAAAGCTGCACCAAGCACAAGCGGTCGCGCGCCGGTTTTAAACCCAAAGTCTCGGTATCAACCGCGATGGAACCGGTAAAGGTCAAGCCGTCGGGCAAATCATTCTTATGCAGATGAATGGTATCGTCTTGCGTCATTGGTCGGCCCCATTTGGTTTCATATGTTTTCTCATCAGCCTTTCTTCTAGACCGTGCGGCGGGCAAACTCAAGCAATGCGCGCCGTCATAATGGCGCGGTTTTCATGCATCGCCCCTTGCAGGGCGGCGCATTAGGCGACACAATGCGGCCAAATTATCACGAGGGAGATGAAGATGAGTGATGCAGCAGCCTATATGAATGACGCGACCCAAAAGGCGCGGGTCATCGATGGATTGGCCGATAATGTGCCAATGCGGTCGATTGAGAAAGTCGGCATTATCGGTGCCGGAACCATGGGTGGCGGCATTGCGATGAATTTCGCCACGGCCGGCATTGAGGTGGTTATTGTCGAAACCAAGGAAGACGCGCTGACCCGCGGCTTGGGCGTGGTGCGCGGCAATTATCAACGCTCGGCCGATCGCGGGCGTTTTCCGCAAGACGAAGTGGATGCGCGCATGGCCCGCATTAGCGGCGTGCTGGAGATGGAAAAACTCGCTGATTGCGATTTGGTGATTGAGGCTGTGTTTGAGGATATGGGCTTGAAAAAGCAGATTTTCACCAATCTCGATAAAATCTGCAAACCGGGCGCGATTTTGGCGACCAATACATCGGCCCTGAATATTGACGAGATTGCCGCCGTGACGGCGCGCCCGCAAGATGTTATCGGGCTGCATTTCTTTTCACCGGCCAATGTGATGAAGCTGTTGGAAATCGTCCGCGCCGATGCCACCGCGGATGATGTGGTCGCCACCTCTATGGCGCTGGCCGTGACCATTGGCAAAGTCGCCACGCTGGTCGGCGTGTGCCCGGGCTTTGTCGGCAATCGCATCCTGGCGGCGCGTCAGCGCGAAGCACAAGCTCTGGTCAATCAAGGCGTATTGCCTTGGGATGTCGATAATGCATTTAACGCTTTCGGCTTTAAAATGGGGCCGTTTCAAATGTCGGATTTGGCGGGCCTTGATATTGGCTGGAAAAAAGGCGCTGAAACCGGCAATCCGATACGCGACCGCTTATGCGAGATGGACCGCCGTGGCCAGAAAACCGGCGCGGGTTATTATGATTATGATGAAAATCGCCAGCGCAGTCCCAGCGCGGTGACCGAGGGCATTATTGCTGATGTGACCGGCATTGCGGCGGGGGCATCGGGTCTGTCGCAAGAGGATATTTTGGCGCGCTTGCTGCATCCTATGGTCAATGAGGCGCTGATTATTTTGGAAGAAAACAAAGCCCAACGGCCCAGCGATATTGACGTTATTTGGTCATTTGGCTATGGCTGGCCGGGCGATACGGGCGGGCCAATGTTTTATGGTGACCTGACCGGCGCGGATAAAATTCTCGCCACCATGCAGGGTTTGGCAGCGGATAATCCGGCGCTGAAGCCTGCCAAAACGCTTGAGAAGCTGGCAGACGAGGGCGGCAAATTTGTGGATTTGGATTTGGGCGGCCTTAAAACCGGCTGATATTAATCGACGATTAATCGACAAAAGCGCGTTCAATCACGAAGTCGGCGGGGTCGGAATTGGCGCCCTCGCGCAGACCGTGCTCTTCCATCAGACCTTTTAATTCTTTGGTCATGTCAATGGAGCCGCAAATCATGGCGCGGTCCGTGTCGGGGTTGAGCGGCGGCACGTCTAAATCGGTGCTTAATTGACCCGAGCGGATGAGGTCGGTAATGCGGCCTTCATGCGCAAAACTTTCGCGTGTGCAGCTTTGATAGAGCTTCAGCTTGCCACGGCCCAACTCGCCAATTTCAGGGTCGTTCAAAAACCCGTCCACCGTCTCGCGGCTATAGGCCAGCTCGGCGACAGTGCGGCAGCTATGGGTGACAATCACCTCGTCAAATTTCTCATAAGTTTCCGGGTCACGCAGCAGGCTGGCAAAAGGCGCAAACCCCGTGCCGGTGGAGAACATATAAAGCCGCTTGCCGGGCTTGAGCGCATCGAGCACCAATGTGCCGACCGGTTTTTTGCCCAGCAGCACCTTATCGCCCGCGGTGATTTTTTGCAGCTTGGAGGTGAGCGGGCCATCGGGCACTTTAATCGAATAAAATTCCAGCGTGTCGTCCCAATTTGGGCTGGCCACGCTATAAGCGCGCAAAAGCGGTTTGCCATTTTCTTGCGGCAGGCCAATCATGATGAATTCGCCCGAGCGAAAGCGGAAACTTTGGGGTCGCGTGCAGGTAAATTTAAACAAGCGGTCGGTGTAATGCTCGACGCTTAAAACTTTCTCTTCGCTGGGCGCATTGCTCATCGGACTATCCTTGTCAATCTAGCGGCGGTTATAACGCAAAGCCCGTCGCCTCGCAAAGCTATTTTCCATATTTTTTTGCATAAATATTATTTCTACATTTTATATTGTATATATGGCGATAAACCGGGGAAAGCATGCGGGTTTTTCTGGCAAAAAGCCGACATCTCGGCTAGTCAACCCACATGCGCTATTTGCATCTCCTCTTGGCCGCCTTTTTGCTGGCCTCAAGCGTCACCGCCTCGGCGTGTCATGGCGTGGGCGATGTGCATGTCATTTGTAAAGATGGCGCGGTTCGCGCGCTTTATGTTGAGGATAAAGGCGCAGCGGCTGAGACCGCAACGCCGGATTGCTGCCCAATGGCCGGTTTTGCTCTGGCCGATAATGCTATCGGCGCGTTAAAACCCAAGCCGGAGACAGCGCAAACCCCGGATTTGGCGTATCACGCCCCATCGCGGCGCACCCATGCGCCCGCCCAACCAAGAGGCCCGCCCACGCGACTGTTTTTCTAAAAATTCTCTATTTTTTTGAAAGGACAGTCTGATGACACATCAATGGACGGCCCCAAAGGCCGCATTAATTTTGGCGCTCGCCGCCGCTCCCAATTTCGGCTTTGCCGATGATACCCACACCAAAACCGCCGCACCGGAAAACCATGCCCCGATTGGGGTGATGGGCGACCATCGGCACAAGGCGGGTGAATATATGGTCTCCTTGCGCCAGATGAATATGCGCATGGAAGGCAATCTTCATGGCCGCGATAAGGTCAGCGATAGTGAGGTTTTGGCCATGCCGAACCAGCATGGCATGCCCGCCAATTTGCGCGTTGTGCCGCAAAAAATGGATATGCGAATGACCATGCTGGGCGTCATGTATGCGCCAAATGACAATGTCACCCTGCTGGCCATGCTGATGCAGATTGACAATGAGATGACGCTGAATACCTATAACGCCATGACCCAAGAATATGCTGGCAGCTTTAGCAGCAAAAGCGCGGGACTGGGTGATACAATTATCGGCGCGCTCATGCACTGCGGCGACACGCAAAACGGCACTTGGCATTATGGTCTGGCCCTGTCTTTGCCGACCGGCGCGATTGATGAAACGGGGCGCGTTTTAACGCCGATGAGCCGTGAGGGTAGCCCCCACTATATGACATCGCGCTTGCCCTATCCGATGCAGCTTGGCTCCGGTTCTTATGATTTTAAACCCTCACTGACCTATCAAGGCGACTGGCGGGGCTGGCGTATTGGCGGGCAAGCCAATGCGGTGCTGCGGCTCAATGATAATGATGAAGATTATCGGCTCGGCGATAAATTTGAGTTGCAGGGCTGGGCGATGAAAAATCTCAGCCCCTATGCCAGCGCGTCGCTGCGTTTGGATGCCAACCATCAGGGCAAAATTGACGGCCAAGACAGCCAAATTGCGCTGCCCGTGCCAACCGCCCAAACCGCTTTTAGCGGCGGCACATTTGCCAATATGTCGCTCGGCGTTAATTTTATCGCCCAAAGCGGTGCGCTGCGCGGCCATAGGCTGGCGCTGGAAGTGAGCCTGCCGCTCCATCAAGATGCCCATGGCGTGCAAATGCAGCGCCAAGAGAGCGTGACTTTGGGCTGGCAAAAAGCCTTTTAAGGCGCTTTGAGGTGACGGGCGCGTGATTTAATTATTGCGCGCCCGCATCCCGCCATCGACCGGAATGGCGACGCCGGTAATATAGCTGGCCGCCGGTAGGCACAAAGACAGGGTGATATGCGCGACTTCTTCCGGTTCGCCATAGCGGCGAAGCGCGGTGCGCCGATGCGCGAAAGTCGCCTTATGCTCATCGGGAATAAGCTCGGTAATGCCGGTATGAATGGGCCCCGGGCATACCGCATTAACGGTAATGCCCTGCTTGCCCAATTCAATGGCCAGCCCTTTGGTCAGACCGATAATGCCGTGCTTGGCTGCCGTATAGGGTGAGTTTCCGGCACTGCCGCCAAGCCCCTCGGTTGAGGCAATATTGACAATGCGCGGGCTGTGCGAAGCGCGCAAAGCATTAAGCGTGGCGCGAATGAGAACTTGCGGGCCTTCCAGCATCACGGCCAGACTTTTATCCCAATGGGCCGGGTAATCATCGCCATCAATCGGCGAGGGCAGCGCCATACCGGCATTATTGACGACAATATCAAGCCCGCCCATATCATCAATAATGGTTTTGGCCGTCGCTTGAATGGCGTCATTATCGCTCATATCCATCGCATAGGCTTTGGCGGTTTTAAAACCGGCTTGCTCAATCTCGCCGACAATTTTATCGCAGGCGGTTTGGTCCAAATCCGTCACCGCTACATGCGCGCCTTCGCGCGCCAATAAATGCGCCGTGGCGCGTCCCATGCCACTGGCCGCGCCGGTGACAATGGCTTTTTTACCGGCGACTGACCGGCTCATCTCAATATAATCTCGCATGTCATGCTCCCTCATCTGGCGGCAAGATTACGCAGACCCACAAACCCTGTCCAGCATGTGTTTGCTCAAAACCCCTTGCGGCTTTTGGCGGCTTTTGCTCTGCTGGTGAAAAGAGGGGACAAGATTATGAGCATTTCAAGAAACCAAAAGCCGATTGATACCGGCCTGGGGGCGCGGCCCGAAGCTGATGAGATTTTAGACGGCATTGATTTGAGCGGTAAAACCGTTCTGGTGACCGGAGGCTATTCGGGCATTGGCTTAGAGACCGTGCGCGCTTTGGTCAAAGCAGGCGCGCATGTGCATGTCCCGGCGCGGCGCAAGGCGCAAGCGCGCGACATGCTCGATGGCATTATTGCGCCGGAACAAATTGGCGACATGGATTTGGGCGACTTGCCCTCGGTTGAAAAATTCGCCGCTGATTTTTTGAGCCAGCATGACAAGCTGGATATTCTTATCGGCAATGCCGCCGTCATGGCCTGCCCAATGGCCCATACGGCGCAAGGCTTTGAAAGCCAGATCGGCATTAATCATTTCGGCCATTTCACCCTGATTAAAGGGCTGATGCCGGCCTTGAAAAATGCCGGTCAAGCCGATGGGGCGCGGGTTGTTCTATTATCCTCTATCGGCCATCGCATTGCCGGTATTGACTTTGACGATATGCATTTCAAAAACCGCCCTTATGATAAATGGCAATCCTATGGCCAATCAAAAACCGCCAAAGCCCTGCAAGCAGTCGAGCTGGACGCACGTGGTGCGGGCGATAATATTCGCAGTTTTTCCGTGCATCCGGGCGGCATTTTCACGCCGCTGCAACGCCATTTGCAAAATGAGGAAATGGTCGCGCTGGGCTGGACCAATGAGGATGGCTCGCCTTCTGAGATGGCCGCCGCAGGCTTTAAGAGCCCCACGCAAGGCGCGGGCACAACCCTATTTGCCGCCACCTCACCCAAGCTGAACGGCATGGGCGGGCTTTATTTGAATGATTGCAATATTGCCGAGGCCGTGCCCGCCGATTCCAATGATATGAACGGTGTGCGCCCTTGGGCGGCAGACCAAGAATTGGCCGCCAAATTATGGGATGAAACGGAAAAACAAATCGCCGCGCTTTAAAGGCTTAATGCCGCACTCAAGAGTCGGCCTCGGCCAATAGCTTGCCGACATAGGCGAAAATCTCGCCATTAATGGCGCGCGATACCGGCGCATCGGGCACAAAGCCGTTAAAGCCATGAAACGCGCCCGGCACAATATGAAAATGCGTCGGCACGCCGGCGCGCGTCAGCTTTTGCGCATAAGCGATATTCTCATCAAGAAATAAATCCAAATCCCCGACCGGCATATAGGTCGGCGGCAGACCCGACAGGTCTTCGGCGCGGGCCGGAGCGGCGTAAATCGGCACTTCTGCCGCGCCGAATAAATCGCCCAAATAACTTTGCCAGCCAAACAAATTATAATGGCGCGACCAGACCGGCGTATCGGGCAGGGCGGCTGAGGCCGGTTCGATATTCGTGTCATCAATCATCGGATAAATCAGCAATTGCCCCAAGGGCGCGCACAGGCCGCGGTCACGTAACAGCAAAGCCAATCCGGCGCATAGCCCGCCTCCGGCGCTGACCCCGCCAATAATGATGCGGGTTTCATCAATGCCCAGCGCGGCGGCATTATCCAGCAAATGCTTCAGCCCCTCATAGCAATCCTCAAGCGGCCCGGGATAGGCAGTTTCAGGAGCCAATCGATATTCAACCGATGCCGCATAACAGCCCATTTCAGCCGCTTTCAACGTAAAGCTATCGCCCTGTTTGGCTTGTCCCAAAACATAACCGCCGCCATGTATCCAATAAAATAGCGGCTTTTTGCCGGATGCTTTGGGCTGCATGATACGCATCTCAATATCATGCCCATCGGCGGAAACAGCTTTTTCCATGCCTTGCACCACAGTGTCGGGCAGGTCGATATTGGCCAAGAGCATCTCATCGCGCGCATTGGCAGCATCGCGCGCGGCGGGCAGGTTTTGGGTCACATCATTGCCGCCGGTTAAGGCGCGCATGAGCTCCAAACCGGCCACCAAATCAGGGTCAATATAATGCGTCTTATCTTTCGATAATGGCATGGCTTAGCCCCCGAAATGCGTTATGCGCCCATGCGGAAATACAGCCCCGCATTATCGCATAAACGTTTAATCAGCTTGTCGCCCATGGCCGGTGCCGGTGTGTAAAGACCCCCGCCCAGCGCATCGCTATCTTGCAGCAAGCACATGGCACTCTCAGCCAGCATTTTGGAGGTCGAGCCATAGCCCGGGTCCATATCACCGCCGACGCTCGCCTCAATGCGCTCGCCCTTGGCGGTGATGCCGATAAACAGCACATCATAATTGCCCGCTTCGCGGCTGGCCTTATCAGGGCCTTCGCCCGGTTGCGGCACATCATCGCCTTCCAGCGGATTATTATTGGCGACAAAATCGGCCATGGCTTTGCCTTCTTCGCCCGCGCCGGTAACCATCATTTCATCATAGAGAAAATCTTCGCCATAGGCATGGCCCAGCAGCGCATTGGAGCGGTGAATATTCTTTGTATTAATCGCCGCCATAATAAATGGCGCGACCCATTGGCCGGTCGCCTCATCTTCATAGGGCACATTATCAGCGGGTTGCTCAGGGCCTTGAAAACCATCAGCCAGCGAAAACGGGTTAATGAGAATGCCCAACAGGTCGGGGTTTTTGCCCACAGCCGCCATGGTCGCCCCAAGAGAGGCCGCCGTGCCGCCGGAAAATTCGCCATTCATGGCGCGCACCCGACCATGCACTTGGCGACACGGTGTGCCGAATTTTTCTTGCGCGGCGCGTTGCAAATAATAAACCCCCAAATCAAACGGGATGGAGTCAAAACCGCAGCTATGCACAATGCGCGCGCCGGAGGCTTTGGCCGCCGCATCATGGGCGGCAATCGTGCCATGCATCCAGCCCGGCTCGCCCGATAAATCGACATAATCCGTTCCCGCTTCAGCACAGGCTGCCAGCAAAGCATCGCCATAAAGCTGGTAAGGGCCGACCGTGGTGATAATGACTTTGGCGCGCGCCGCCATGGACGCCATATCATCGGCGCTGTCGGCATTGGCCGTGACCAGCGGCGTGGCCGCGTCAATGCCCATCTCATCGCGCACTTGCGCCAGCTTGTCTGCGCTGCGACCGGCCATGGCCCAATTCACATTGCGGCCATATTGATGGTGCATATATTCAGCCACCAAGCGGCCGGTAAATCCACTCGCGCCATAAACAATAATGTCAAATTCGCGCTCTGTTTTGGTCATGCTCATATCGGTCTCCCTAAAGTGCCGTTTTCGATTGAGGGAGAGTTTAGAGCGGCACACGGTGCAAGCAAGGATAAAACTCACTTTCCTCTTTTCATTTGGGCGCGTTTTGATAGGCTCTGCGCTTAGCCTTTGGGAGGGTTTTATGTCATCTACAACAGCCGCAAGAGAAAAAATTTATAATGCGCGCCATTATGCGCTGGGCATTTTGGTGGTGGTTTACACATTTAATTTTATTGACCGCCAAATCCTGTCGATTTTATTGGAGCCGGTGAAAAATGACCTCGGCCTGTCCGATACGGCCATGGGCATGTTGACCGGTTTTGCTTTCGCCATGTTTTACGCGACTTTGGGCATTCCGATTGCGCGCTATGCCGACCGCTCCAATCGCCGCAATTTGATTGCTTTGGCCTTGGGCATTTGGAGTTTCTTCACGGCGCTGTCGGGCGTGGCCCAAAATTTTTGGCATTTGCTGTTTGCGCGCATCGGCGTCGGGGTTGGCGAAGCCGGTTGTTCACCGCCCGCACATTCCATGATTGCCGATTATTATCCCGCCGAACAACGCGCCACGGCGCTGGGCATTTATTCCTTGGGCATTCCCATTGGCATTATGTTTGGCCTGTTTGCCGGTGGCTGGATTAATGAGCTTTTCGGCTGGCGCATGGCGTTTTTCTTGGTCGGCCTGCCGGGCATTGTGCTGGCGCTTTTGGTGCGCTTCACCCTGGCCGAACCGCCACGCGGCTTGGCTGAGGGGCGCGATGATAGCGGCGAACAACCCAGCGTGAGAGAAACGCTGGCCTATTTATGGGCCAAAAAATCCTTCCGCCATATGTCCTTTGCCGCCGGTCTGACCGCCTTTGTAGGCTATGGCTTTATCACTTGGGCACCGGCATTTCTCATTCGCTCTTTCGGCATGAGCACGGGCGAAGTCGGCACTTGGTTCGGATTATTATTGGGTCTGGCCGGGGGTGTCGGCATTGTCGCCGGTGGCTGGCTGGCCGATAAATTCGGTGCCAAAGACCCGAAATGGTATTTATGGACCACCGCCATTGCGCTGGTTGTGATGACGCCGTTTAACTTCTTGGCCTATAATGCCGCCACGGCAACCGCCTCTATTTTGGGCATGGTGGTGCCGGTGCTTTTGGGCAATTTTTACCAAGCCACGACCTTCAGCCAAACACAGGGCATTTCGGAATTGCGGATGCGCGCCGTCGCTGCCGGTATTTTGCTGTTCATCATTAATATTATCGGGCTGGGTTTCGGCCCTCAAATTGTCGGCATTGTGTCGGATTTATTGTCTGATACTTATGGCACGCAAAGCCTGCGCTATGCGCTGCTCATCTGCTCTTTTGTCAATATTTGGGCGGGCTGGCATTATTATATTGCCGGTAAATATTTGAAAGATGATTTGGTCACGCAAGGCTAATGGTGGGGATGGGCATCCAAAGCATTTGGGACGCGTATAAAGCGCATGGATGAGTTAACTCCACCCCCCACCGGCCCGACCGGTAATGACCCAACCGGCAAAGCGGATGCGACGCCGGAAGCCGCCTCATCGCGGCGGCCCAAAATCCGCTTCCTGTCCATGTTCAGTGAAATCGCGCCATTGGCCGCGTTTTTTCTGGTCAATCAGGCCTATGGGCTTTACGCCGCTGCGCTGGCCGCCATTGGCGCATCGGGCGTCTTGGTTGTGGTCACATGGGTGATGGAAAAGCGTTTGGCGCGCTTTGCCATTTTCGCCACCTCGATTGCGGCGCTGCTGACTTTGGCGGCGATTTTGGCTGAGGAAAAAACCTATATTAAAATTCAGCCAAGCCTGTTCTCAGGGGCTTTCGCGGCGGTGCTATTGATCGGGCGCTTGCGCGGTAAAGCGATGATGAAAATATTTTTTCAGGCACAATTCGACCTGCCCGACCATGTATGGAAAAGCCTGTCTTTGCGCTGGGGCTTGTTCTTTCTGGCGGCAACGCTGGCCAATGAGCTGGCTTGGCGCGCGCTCAGCGATGATGATTGGGTGAGCTTTCGGGTGCTTATCATGGCTCCGGCAACCGGCCTTTTTATGGCAGCGCAATTGCCGATTACTCTGCGCGGGCAAAAGGAAATGGCCGCACTGATGCGCGCCGCGCCCGGCTCATCCTCAACCCCTTCCTCAAGCCCGCCGTCAGCTTAGGCGCCTCACGCGTCGCGGGCGCGCAATCTGACCCATAAATTCCATAATACCAATCCGGCCAGCCACATTAAAAAGAACCGTATCGCCCAAAATTTGGCCAATGTGGTGGCGCTGGCAAAGGCAATTTGTTGCGTTCCCAAATCAGGGAATTGCGCCAGCATAAGCGCAATTTGCACATTCTCGCTCACATCCAGCACCATGACGGCCAGCACCGGAGCCAGAACCGCCTTGTCGAAAATGCCCCGCGCCGCCAAAACCAGCAGACCGCCGAAAAACGCGCCATAGGCCAGCGGAAACACCATGTCGAGAATAAGCGTGAAGCGCAGATGCAAGGCTCGCCCGCTTTCGCCATAAAGCAGCATTTGCGTATTCAGCATCTCGCTATCATAGCCGCTCATTTCATCCAGCATTCGCGTGCCCAACTCTTGCTTCAGCCAGCCAAAGCCCAGCAGGCATGAAATGACCGCCAGAAAGCTCAAAATAAGACTGATGCGCCGCGTTAAAAGCGGATTTAGCGCGTCCAAGCGCGCGATGAAAGATGATTGCAAAACGACCTCCTCTTGTTATGTTCTTGGCGGATTTGATAAAGGTTAGCACGAATAGTCTGAAGCTCAAGCATTTTGATAGCGCGCCATGGCCTAAAAGCACGGCCTAAAAGCAGGGCCCAAAAGCGCGCTCCGATCTGTGGAGAGACCTATGGAGAGACCGATATAATGGCGACATATGAAGCAGTGATTTTTGATTTTGGCGGGGTTGTGACCTCAAGCCCGTTTGAGGCGTTTAACCGCTATGAGGCGGCGCACAAGCTGCCGGAAAACTTTATCCGCACCATTAACGCCACCAATCCGGACACCAATGCATGGGCCTTATTTGAGCGCAGCGATATTGACGCCGCCGCTTTTGACGATGCGTTTTGCCAAGAGGCCATCGCGGCCGGTCATAATGTCGGCGGCGGCGATGTTTTGGCGCTTTTGGCCGGTGATGTGCGCCCTGAAATGGTCGCTATTTTGGACGGCTTAAAGGCGCGCGATTATCGCATTGCCTGCATCACCAATAATGTAAAAACCACGCCCGACAGTGCCGATGGAGCCAATCCGGGCATGGCGCGCAGCCCCGAGAAAGCTGCCGAGATTGCGGCGGTGATGACGCGGTTTGAAACGGTCATTGAAAGCTCGGTGGAGGGCGTCAGAAAGCCCGATCCGGCAATTTATGAGCTGGCCTGCTCACGGCTGGGCTTGGCGCCTGAGGCGTGTATTTTCTTGGATGATTTGGGCATTAATTTAAAGCCCGCCCGCGCCATGGGCATGGGCACGGTAAAGGTCATAAGCGCCGCCCAAGCGATTGCGGATTTAAGCGCGCTTTTGGGCCATGATTTGCCATAAAGAAATATCGCGTCGTTTTGAACACGCGCATTAAAAAACCCCGGCAATTGCTTGCCAGGGTTTGTTTTATCTTGCGTGCGATGCGCTTAATGCGCCAGCGCACCGCTCGGGGCTTTTGGCGGCTCACGGCGCGGCAGGATGATTTCCATTACCACAGCCAGAGCCGGCAGCACTGTCACGGCCATGACCATATTAATCATGAACATGAAGGTCAAAAGCAGTCCCATATCAGCCTGGAATTTCAGCGCTGAGAAGGCCCATGTTGACACACCGACCGCCAAGGTCAGGGCGGTGAAGACCACAGCCATACCGGTTTCATTCAGCGTCTCTTTATAGCTCGCCGTCACATCAAGACCGGTGGAGAGGTGATATTGAATGCGGTTGTAAATATAAAAGGCGTAATCAACGCCCAAACCAACCGCCAGCACCATCACCGGCAGGGTCGCCACTGTCAGGCCGATTTCCAACACTTCCATGAACCAATAGCCCATAAAAGTCGCCAAAGTCAGCGGCACACAACAGGCCACTGTGGCGCGGAAATCGCGATAGGTGAATAAGACCAGCGCAATAATGGTGATATAGACATAAATCATCATCGGCAATTCGGAGACTTCAATCTCCTCATTTACCGCGGCTTGCACACCCATATTACCCGATGCGAGACGAATGGAGACCGACGCGACTTCATGCTTGTCAATCTTCACCCCTTGCGCGCGCAATTCAGCGAGCAGTTTTTCAGGTGAATTGGTCGCCACATCATAGGTAATGGCCAAAGCCGGTGACACGCCATCATCAACCACATCCGTGCGAATACCCAGATTGATATTGCCGGCATCGCGCATGGGTGGGTCGGTGAGCACCATTAAATCGGCAATCGGGGCCGGTTGGTTTTCACGGAAATCCTTAATGGCATTGGTGACATTCTTAATGGTGGTCGCTTTCGCATCCTCCAAGAAGATAAGCTGTGTCAGCAATGTGCATTCTTCATTCAACAGGCCGGTGGACGCACCAATAGGCGAGGAGGACTGCACCAGCGCATATTTATTGCGCGGCAAAGCCTGCCATTTCAGATTGCCCTCATTAAAACCGGCGCTTGATTGACGCGTGACCGATGGCAAGGACAGCACCAAAGATACCCCATCCACATTGCGCAGATACCATGAAAACTCATTGAGATATTTCATGTAAGGATAATTAATGCAGGCCTCGCGCGGCGTCTCGACAATCACTGTCAGCAGGTTAAGGCCGAGCGAAAACTTCTCGGCAATCTGGCGACTGTCTTCATTATAGCGCGCCTCTTTGCGCAATTCAGGCGAACCGGCATGCAGTGCACCCACATGGCGGTTTTGGCTTTGGGTGAAGGCTGTCACGAATAAAATCGCCGCCAAAATCACCACACCAATCGCAGCGCGCGGATTGGCGAGATTGCCCAATTTCTGCATGAGGCGCATACGCCCTTCACGCGCTTTGCCGATACGCTCGACAAAGCCATCATCAATTTTAAAGAAGCTGGCCAAAATCGGCAGCATGATGAGATTGGTCAGAATTTTCAGCGCCACACCGATAGAGGCGGTAATGGCAAGCTCTTGAATCATCTGAATCGGGATTAACACCAATGTGCCGAAGCCGACAAGGTCGGTGACCAAGGCCATGGAGCCCGGAATCAACAAACCGCGGAAGCTGGCGCGGGCGGCTTCATCAGCCGTTTTACCGGACGAGATTTCCGCCGTTATAAGATTGATTTGCTGCACGCCGTGGCTCACGCCAATGGCGAAGACCAAGAACGGTACCAAAATGGCCAGCGGGTCGAGGCCATAGCCCAAAATGTTCAAAATGCCGAACTGCCAGACCAAGGAGGTCAAAGAACAGAATAAAGGCAGGAAGGTCAAAATCGCTGAACGGGCGTAAATATAAACCGATAAAATGGTCAGCAAGAAGGCGATGATAAAGAATTGCACCACCGTGCCCGCGCCATCGGCAATATCACCGATGAGCTTCGCAAAGCCGATAATTTGCACTTCATATTTATCGCTCTCAAATTTGTCGCGAATGTCGGTTTCCAGCTTATCGGCAAGGTCGAAATAATCGAGCCGCGCGCCGGTTTTGACATCATAATCAAGCAATTCGGCGCGCACCATGGCGGCCGAGAAATCATTGGCCACAAGACGCCCGACAAAGCCGCCACGCACCACATTATTTTCAATGATTTGCAGGGCCGGTTCGCATTTGGTGGCCAGGCTGGCCGTCTTCAAACGCGACACGCATTGGCTGTCAATATTATCCAGCGTAATCGTACCCGGTATCACATCATCGGCCACAAAGCCGTCTTCGGTGATTTCAAAATAACGCGAATTGGGAGTCCATAAGGAAGTCAGCGTATGACGCGCCACCCCTGGCAAATAAAATAGCGCATCCGTTAAATCTTTATACTGAGAGAAGAAATCGCGGTTCCAAATTTGGCCCTCGCGCATTTTCAACACCACAATGATACGGTTTGAACCAAACAGACGGTCGCGATATTCTTGGAATGTTTGAATATATTCATGACCGGCCGGTAATTGCTTTTCAAAGCCGGCAGTCATTTTCAACTGCGTTGCGTAAAACCCGCTATAAATCGTAAAGGCAGCAAACACTGCCAAAATGACACCGCGAAAACGGAACAAAATAGTTTCTAATTTTTCTACCATTGGGCCCTCCCAAAGCCTTACGGGAAACGGCACTTTATTGCCGAATTAAGCGCCGACCTTCCCATTAAACCAGCCCTATGACAAGAGAAAATTAGCCAATTTCTCTTGCAAAATGCCACAGCTTGCGGTGGTGTGGGGCGTTTTTAACAGGTAAAGCATATGACGGGCTCCAAAAGCGAAGACGGATTATCTTTGGCCGATATCGGACTGCAAGACGGTCGCCAATCCGCCGCTGCCCTCGCCATTCAGCGCGGCACCATGCGGCTTTTGGCGCAATTTAACATTGCCTGCCTGCCCGAAATTGCCCTGCCCAATCATCGCCGCGCCGATTTAATGGCGCTGACCGATAAGGGTGAAATTTGGATTATCGAGATTAAAAGCGGGCTGCCGGATTTTCAGGCCGATGATAAATGGCCCGATTATCTGCCCTATTGCGACCGGTTTTATTTTGCCGTCGCGCCTGATTTTCCCAGTGAAAAACTACCCGATGAGGCGGGGGTGATTTTTGCCGATAGCTATGGCGCAGAGATTATGCGCGAGAATAGCCAGCCGCGATTGGCTGCGGCACGGCGCAATTTATTGCTGCGCCGCATGGCCCGCATTGGCGGGTTTCGCTGGTCGCGCTTACGCGATAAGGCTGAAAATTAACGCGGCGCGCGCTTGGCCAAAATGCGCTGCAATGTGCGCCGATGCATATTGAGCCGACGCGCCGTTTCAGAGACATTGCGGTCGCATAATTCAAATACGCGCTGAATATGTTCCCATCTGACGCGGTCAGCCGACATCGGGTTTTCCGGCGGCGAGGCGCGCCCTTCAGGCTCAGCCACCAAAGCGGCATGAATTTCATCGGCATCAGCCGGTTTGGCCAAATAATCAACCGCACCGCGTTTAACAGCTTCAACGGCCGTCGCAATATTGCCATAGCCGGTCAGCATGATGATGCGCGCTTGCGGGTTTTCGCTGCGCAGATTTTCCACCACATCCAAGCCATTGCCGTCTTCAAGGCGCATATCAACCACGGCGAAAGCCGGTTTCACCGATTTGCCGAGCTTAATGCCCTCGCTGACCGAACCGGCGCCATGCACCACATAGCCACGGCTTTCCATGGCGCGGCCCAGACGATTGAGCCAGGGCTGGTCATCATCGACAATCAGCAAATTGGCCCCTTCATGGGGTTTGGCCTGCATATCTATAGCTTCATTTGACTGGGTCATTATCCACCTGCCTTTTCTCTCATCCTATATAGGACGCGCCATTGGCATTTCAACCGACCGGCCAAAAGGCTTTATACGTGCGGGTTTATAGTGGCGCGTTAGAGTGCCGTTTCCAATTTTTGCCGCGGCCAAACAACCCGCACACACGCGCCGCCCGGCATGGCCCCATCAATCAATTCGGTTTTCTTTAAATTGCGTGCAGTCACCCGCGCCCCGCTGCGTTGCAAAAGCGTGCGGGCAATAAAAAAGCCCAGCCCCAGCCCGAACTCATCATTATCCTGAATGGCTTTTGAGCTGCGCGATGAGGTGTAAGGCTCACCCAAGCGGCCAATAATATCAGACGCAAAGCCCGGCCCGTCATCGGCCACCTCAACCACCACTTGCTGCGCCGAATAAGTGACCGCGACATAAACCTTGCCGATGGCAAATTCTGCCGCATTTTCGATGAGATTACCAAGGCCGTAAATCAGCTCGGGCTGGCGGCGCAAGCGCGGCTCGCCGGTCGCCAAAAGGCCATTGGGACGGCATGAGATAATAATCTCTTTATTATGCAAGCCCGCCTCCAAAGCGGCCTCTTCCATCAGCCCGCGTAAATGGGTTTGCGACACGACGGGGTCGCTTTCCTCACTCACCAAATCGGCCAATATATTGCGGCAGCGCTTGGCTTCTTCGCGCATCAGGGCGACATCCTCGCGCAAGCCTTCGGGTAAATCATCGCGCGCCGCCAATTCGCCCGAGACCAAAACAATCGTGCCCAGCGGCGTGCCCAGCTGATGCGCCGCCGCCGCCGCCAAACCGTCAAGCGCGGAGAGACGTTGCTCGCGCGCCAAAACCGACCGCGTCGCCGTTAACGCCGCCGACATGCGCCGCCCTTCGCGGCTCACCCCCCAGACATAAGTCGGGATAAACACCATCGCCAAAAGCAGCGCGACCCACATGCCGATGCGCAATAATTCAGGGATTTCAGGCGGCAAGCCCAGCCAGGGCAGGGGCGCGTGAAATATCGATAAAAGCGACGCAATGAGACCGGCAAATAAGACCAATATGGCGGTGGTGCGCGCATTAAGCAGGCTGGCCGAAATGGTGACCGGTGCCAAAAGCAGCAGCGAAAACGGATTGAGCAAGCCGCCGGTGAAAAATAATAACAGCCCCAATTGCCCCATATCATAAGCCAAAAACAGCGCAGTTTGGCGTTGCGTCAGCATATGATTGGCCGGAAATAACGCCAAAAGAGCAATATTAAGTGCCATCGCCAAGCCAATGACAAACAGCGTCTCGGCCAAAGGCAAGTCAAAACCAAAACCCAGATAAATAATCGCGACCGCCGCCGCCTGTCCGGCAATCGCCATCCAGCGCAAGGCCGTTTGCACCCGCAACCTTACGGCAGGTGCCGCCAAAGCCATGGCATCCATGCCATCAACCGGCATTTGATTTAACGATCTTGTCTGGCTCATGGGCCAAGCCTCCATAACGGGCACACCGCACCATATTGCGCACCATCCCTGCTCAAGATATAACCGCCTTTTCCACATCGGCAATAGCCGCACAAAAGAAAGCCGCCATATGAGCCGCAATATAAAAATCAGCCTGACCATTGCCGTGCTTGGCTTGCTTGCCCTATTGGCACTGATGCTGGCCGAATTGGGCCAAGACGGGCGCAGTGATGCGCCGCCCCCGCGGCGGTTAACGGCGGCGATTGGCGGGCCGTTTACCCTGACCGACCAAAATGGTGTGCGCCGCAGCGCGGCTGATTTTGCCGGACGGCCCATGCTGATTTATTTCGGCTTTACCTATTGCCCCGATGTCTGCCCGACGGCACTTGATATTATGGGCGGTGCTTTGGATATTTTGAAAGATAATGCGCCGCAAGCCTATGCGCAGCTACAACCGGTTTTCATCTCGGTCGATCCGGCCCGCGATACGCCGCCGGTTTTGCGCGATTATCTCAGCTATTTTCATCCGCGCCTGACCGGCCTGACCGGCTCACAAGCCGAGATTAATGCGGTGAAAAGCAGCTATAAAATCTATGCAGCGCGCAGCGAGGCGCAAGATGGGAGCGGCAATTACAATGTTGACCATTCCAGCTTTTATTATTTAATGGATGGCGATAATCGCTATTTGGCGCATTTTGACCATGCCGTCACCCCGGCTGAATTGGCGCAAAAACTGGCGCAAAATTTGACGGTTATCACCAAATAGACAGCGCTATGGCGCGCCGCCAAACAAGCGGCGCAACAACCCGCCAATGCCGCCGCCGCGATTGGGTAAATCTGCCCCGGGCAGGGCGACCGAGGCGGCCAATTCTTTTTGTTCATCCATGAAAGCGGCAAAAATTTGCGCCGGTAAGCCGCCGCCACTGACGCGGTTCATCGGCGCGCCATCATCATTGCCGACCCATACGCCGACCACCAAAGCACCGGAATAGCCGACAAACCACGCATCGCGCCAATTTTGCGATGTGCCGGTTTTGCCCGCCAGCGTCACCCCTTCCAGCCGGGCGGCACGACCCGTGCCAATGCTGATTGTGGCGCGCAGCATTTCATTCAAAGCCCCAATATGGCGCGGCGCGATAATCTGCAAGGGCGCGGGCGACAGCCTGTCATAAAGGGTTTGGCCCGAGGCGCTGATGACGCCGTGAATAATATGCGGCACAACTTGCGCGCCGCCATTGGCGAAATGCGCATAGGCCGCGGTTAATTGCATGAGATTGACCTCAAATGTGCCCAATGCCAGAGACGGATGCGCGCGCAGGCGACCGGTAAGGCCCAAACGCCGCGCCATATCAATCACTTTGGCGCGTCCGGTTTGTTCACTGACCCGCACCGCCACCGTATTGAGCGAGCGCGCCAAAGCCTCGCCCGCCGTCACCGCGCCGCGATATGTGCCGTCATAATTTTTGGGCGACCAGCCATTAATCATTAGCGGCGCATCATCAAACACATCAGAGGCCTTAAGGCCGTTTTCCAATGCCGCCAAATAAACCACCGGCTTAAAGGCCGAGCCCGGTTGTCGCCGCGCCTGCACGGCGCGATTAAACTGGCTTTTGCCATAAGCGCGCCCACCGACCATGGCGCGAATGGCACCATCGGGGGTCATCACCACCATGGCCGCTTGGGCCGCTTGGCGCGCAGCGCCTTGGCTATCCAATATGCGGTTAATGGCGCGCTCGGCGGCCAATTGCATGGGCCGGTCAAGCGTTGTCATGACATCCAAATCAGCCCGCGGGCGACCGACAAAATCGGGCAATTGGTCCAGCGTCCAATCCACCGCATAATGCGCTCCATCAGTGGAGCGATTGGTGATGATAATATCCTCATTTGATAAAGCGCGCGCTTCATCGGCGGTTAAATATCCCGCCGCCTGCATGGCAGCAATGACAATTTGTGTGCGCCGCGCCGCCGCTACCGGATCGCGGGTCGGGGCATAGCGCGATGGTGCTTTCAACAATCCCGCCAGCATGGCCGCCTCAATTTGCGTGAGGTTTTGCACCGGCCGATTGAAATAAGTCTCCGCCGCCGATTGCACGCCATAAGCGCCACTGCCGAAATAAACCCGATTGAGATAAAGCGCGATAATATCTTGCTTGGTGAAATGCGCTTCCAGCCAAAATGCCAGCAATAATTCTTGCACTTTGCGCTTAAAACTGCGCTCGGGCGTTAAAAATACATTTTTGGCCAATTGCTGCGTCAGGGTTGAGCCGCCTTGCGCCAATCGCCCTTGGCGCAGATTAACCGCCATGGCGCGCAACAGACCGCGCGGGTCAAGACCCAAATGCGAGAAGAAGCGGCGGTCTTCAATGGCAATCACCGCCTCGATTAAATGCGGCGGCAAATCCTCATAACGCATGGGACGCCCGCCGCGCCGTCCGCGCCGCGCCACCAGCCCGTCATCGCGGGCATAGATTGATAATTCAGGCTGGCTGCCGGTTTTCCATAAATCATCCGTATCGGGCAAATCGAGGGCGTAATAAACCACTAAAATAGCCGCCGCCAAGCCCAGCCATAACAGCCCGACAAGCCCCCAATAGGCGAGTTTTCTGCCAAAACCGCGGCGGCGTCGATTATCCGATGCCTGATCCGGCATGTCGCTCATTTGCGGCTCCGCACCATGCGTAGCTTTGGCCTAAATATCGAGATTGGCAACGGCCAATGCATTTTTCTGGATAAAGTCACGGCGCGGCTCCACCACATCGCCCATTAATTGCTCGAATAAATCATTGCTTTCAGCAACATCTTGCACTTTGACCTGCAAGAGCGAGCGCGCATCCTTATCCAATGTGGTTTGCCAAAGCTGGTCGGGGTTCATTTCGCCCAAGCCCTTATAGCGTTGCAGCGCGACGCCATTGCGTCCCTGCTCCATCACCGCAGCCAATAATTCGCTGGGCGTATTAATCGCAATATCGCGGTCCTTAATGGTCAGCTTGGCCGGGTCGAGATAGACCGGTTGCAGGGCCGGTGCCAATTCATCCAGCGCGCGCGCATCTTTTGATGAAATAAGCGGCCCATCAATATTAAACGCCTCGCGCACACCGCGCAATTCACGCGCAAAAGTCAGCCCGCCATCACCCGAAGGCAGCCCTTCCCAACCGCGTTCCACCTCATCCGACATGCGGTTGAGACGCGCCGCAATATATTGTGCGCTTTGTGCCGCCAATTCGGTTTTCGACAAAATCTCCGGTGTCAGCGCACCGGCAATGGCGGTTTGCTCAATAATGAATTGCGGATATTTCGGCGGCAGGCCCGATAATATGGATTTAATCAACCGCGCTTGCGTCAGCATTTCAGCCAAATCCGGCCCGCTTCTTTGTTCGCCCGAGGCCAAAGTCAGCACAGCCTCACTAAGCCCCGCCTCAATCAGATAATCCTCCAAAGCCGCATCATCTTTCAAATAGCTTTCAGCACTTTGACGGCGGATTTTATAGAGCGGCGGCTGGGCAATATAGAGATAGCCGCGTTCAATAATCTCCGGCATTTGCCGGTAAAAGAAGGTCAGTAAAAGCGTGCGAATATGCGCCCCGTCAACATCAGCATCGGTCATGATAATGATTTTGTGATAGCGCAATTTTTCAATATTGAAATCCTCGCGCCCAATGCCCGTGCCAAGCGCGGTAATCAATGTGCCAATCTCATTGGAGGACAGCATTTTGTCAAAACGCGCGCGCTCCACATTCAAGATTTTACCGCGCAAGGGCAGCACGGCCTGATTGGAGCGATTGCGCGCTTGCTTGGCAGAGCCGCCCGCACTATCGCCCTCAACCAAAAATAATTCGGCGCGCGAGGCATCGCGTTCCTGACAATCGGCCAGCTTGCCGGGCAGGCTGGAGACATCCAGCGCGCCTTTGCGCCGCGTCAATTCCCGCGCTTTGCGGGCCGCTTCACGCGCCGCCGCTGCTTCCACCACTTTATTAATGATAATCTTGGCCTCAGCGGGGTGCTCTTCAAACCAATTATTCAACACATCATTGACCACGCTTTCCACCACCGGGCGCACTTCAGACGAGACCAGCTTGTCTTTGGTTTGGCTGGAAAATTTCGGGTCGGGCACTTTCACCGATAAGACGGCGGTCAGCCCCTCGCGGCAATCATCGCCGGTGAGCGAGACTTTTTCTCTTTTGGCAATGCCCGATTGATTGGCGTAATTATTGACCGTGCGGGTGAGAGCGCCGCGAAAACCGGCCAAATGCGTGCCACCATCGCGCTGGGGAATATTATTGGTGAAGCATAAAACCGTCTCGTGATAGCTGTCATTCCACCATAGCGCCAATTCAACGCCAATATCATCAGCCTCCGATTGCAGCGCAATGGGCCGGTCAATCAGCGTGGTTTTATTGCGGTCAAGATAGCTGGCAAAAGCCTCCAGCCCGCCGTCAAAACGCAGTTCCACTTTGCGCGGCTCGGCATGGCGCAAATCCTCCAGCACAATGCCGACCCCACTATTCAGAAAGGCCAATTCGCGCAAGCGATGTTCCAGCGTTTCAAAATTAAACTCGGTCATGGTGAATGTCTCAGATGAGGGATGAAAAGTCACTTGCGTGCCGGTCGTATCCGCATCGCCAATCACCGCCAAATCCTCCGCCGCATCGCCATGAGCAAAACGCATTTCATGCAGTTTACCGTCGCGGCGAATGGTCAGTTCCAGCCAATCAGACAGCGCATTGACAACCGAAATGCCGACGCCGTGCAGGCCGCCCGACACTTTATAGCTATTGCTGTCAAATTTACCGCCGGCGTGAAGCTGGGTCATAATCACTTGCGCGGCGGAAATGCCTTCTTCGGGATGCATTTCAGTGGGAATGCCGCGGCCATTATCCCTAACCGTCACCGACCCGTCCGCATTGAGGCACACAAAAACTTCATCGCAATGACCGGCCAAAGCCTCATCAATGGAATTATCGACCACCTCATAAACCATATGGTGCAGGCCAGTGCCGTCATCCGTATCGCCAATATACATGCCAGGGCGTTTTCGAACCGCTTCCAGCCCCTTTAAAACCTTAATCGAGGAGGCACCATATTCGCCATCATTTGGCGCTTCATTTGTTTCACTCTTGTCACTCATTATGATTTGCTCCCCAGCGATGCTTGTTCAGCATTTATGTCATGTCGTGATGGCGCGGTCGGTTTTATGTCATCGGGCATATGCACGGTCGCAAAGGCCGTGCCGAAAACCGTATCAAACCCGTCAAAGGCTTCCTTATCCGTGCCGGTAATCCAACTTTGGCCGCCCAGCGCATGCAAAATCTCGGCCAGGGCCCCGCGGCGATGGCGGTCAAGATGCGCCGCCACCTCATCCAGCAGCAATATCGGCACATCACCGCGTTGCGCCGCAACGGAATGGGCTTGCGCCAAAATCAATCCGACCAAAAGCGCTTTTTGTTCGCCGGTCGAGCAATCCGCAGCAGGCATGTTTTTGGCGGCATAGACCACTTGTAAATCGCTGCGATGCGGTCCCTCTAATGTGCGTCCGGCCGCGCCGTCCAAACCGCGCGCGGCGGCCAAACGGGCGCGAAACGCATCTTCAACCTCAAGTGCTGATTGCTGGCGCAAACCGGCTTCCAGCGATCCGGCCAGCGCAATCTCAGCGCGCGGAAACGCCGCTTCGGGTATGGCCGCCAAGCCGACCGCCAGCGCATCCAACGCGGTCAAGCGCGCCGCCGCAATGGCCACGCCATGCAGCGCCATGGCCTCTTCCAAACCGTCGAGCCAGCCATTGGCCGCCGCACTCATATTGCCTTCATGCAAGAGCCGATTGCGCTCGCGCATGGCTTTCTCATAACCGCTCAGGGCTTTGGATAATGTGGCGTCCAGACTTTGGGCAAAGCGGTCGAGAAATTTGCGTCGCCCGCTGGCCCCATCAACAAACAATCGGTCCATGGCCGGGGTCAACCAAAGCTGCGGCAAAATATGGGCGATATCGTCGAGCTTGCCATTGGCGCCATCAATACGCAATTTACGCGCGCCATTTTGCCAGCCAATACCGGCGCGCACCGCGCCTTGGGCGGTTTGAATATCGGCGCTAACCGTCCAATCAAGCCGCCGCTCAAAGCGCATATCGTCAAACGCCGCGCTGCGCAAACCGCGCCCGGGCGCGAGCATGGACAGCGCTTCCAGCACATTGGTTTTGCCAATGCCATTGGCACCGGTCAGCACCATGGCGCCGCCGACACAATTGAGCGTCAACGCGGCATGCGACCTGAAATGGGTCAGCCGCAAGGCGGTAATATGGGGGGCCGGTGCACTGGCTGGGGCTGCATAATCATGCGGCCGGTCAAGACTGGCGGAAGCGCCCGTCATTACACCCGCATCGGCATAAGGACATAAAGGGCTTGGCCGTCTTCATCATCGCGCACCAAAGTGGGCGAGCCGCTATCGGCAAGCTCGAAAGTCGCCGTCTCGCCATCCAACTGGCCGGTAATATCCATTAAATAGCGCGCATTAAACCCTATCTCCATGGCATCCGCGCCATAAGAAACACTCAGCTCATCATTGGCCGAGCCGCTATCGGGATTGGATACGGACAAAGCCAGCCGGTCTTTATCAAGCGCCAATTTAACGGCGCGCGATTTCTCGCTGGAAATGGCCGATACACGGTCCACGCTTTGGGCAAAACTTTTGGCGTCCAATTTCAGCATTTTATTATTATCGGACGGGATGACCCGCGTGTAATCGGGGAATTTGCCATCGATCAATTTCGAGGTCAGGACAATTTCGGCAAAGGCAAAATTAATCTTGGTATCGGATACTTGCAGCGATACTTCGCCCTCGGCCTCCTCCAATAATTTTTGCACTTCGCCAACGGTTTTGCGCGGAATAATCACCGCCGGCATGGCATCTGCGCCCACCGGTTGCGCCATATCCACACGCGCCATACGGTGCCCGTCCGTCGCCACGGCGCGCAGCAAATGGCCGCCGCCTTCTTCCAGCACATGCAGATAAATGCCGTTTAAATAATAGCGCGTTTCTTCAACCGAAATGGCAAAGCGCGTCTTATCAATCAAGCGGCGCAAATCGCCGACCGGCAGGGCAAAGGCCACCGGCATTTCATCTTGTGCCATGGCCGGAAAATCTTCACGCGGCAAGGCTTGTAAGGTAAAGGCCGATTTACCGGCGACCAAATTAAGCCGCCCGCCCGTGTCATCCGTGGCCAGTTCGACCTGCGCGCCATCGGGCAATTTGCGCACAATATCGTAAAGCATATGCGCCGGTGCGGTAATCGCCCCGGGCTGCACAATCTCAGCCTCGACACGCTCACGCATTTCAATTTCCAAATCCGTCGCGGTCAGCGATAACACGCCATTATCGGCCTCCAGCAAAACATTGGAGAGAATGGGAATGGTGTTGCGGCGTTCCACAACGCTTTGCACATGGTTGAGCGCTTTTAATAAATCGCTGCGTTCGATTATGGTTTTCATGTCACCCTATCTCCGTCTTCATTTTTCTTAAAAGCAATCCGGCTTGTTAAAACCCTCTGGCTTTTTATGCTCTTTGACCCGCCGCCCTGCATTTTGACAGGGCTTTTAAGAGCGGCTTTGACATGATTTCAAACCGCCCCGCAAAAGCTGCTTTAGCGCCATTTGAAACCACCGCGAAAACGGCGAATCTCTTGTCAAAAATATAGCAGAAACGGGCGCGCTGAGGGGTAGTTTTTTTACCCCTCACCGCGCTTTCTCACAGGTTGATAAAGACGCTGAAATTGCCGCTTAAAATGCCGCTTAAAATAACGGTTTAATTTTCCAACATGCGGCGCAACAGATCGACATCCTCATCAAGGGCCGGGTCTTCATCGCGTAATTGTTCGATTTTACGCACCGCATGAATCACCGTCGTATGGTCGCGACCGCCAAATTTGCGGCCAATTTCAGGCAGGGAGCGCGTCGTCAATTGCTTGGACAAATACATGGCAATTTGGCGCGGACGCGCTACTGAGCGGGCGCGGCGGGCCGATAACATATCGCCCATTTTGACATTGAAATATTCCGCGACACGGCGTTGGATTTCATCAATCGTCACGCGGCGGTCAGAGGCACGCAGCAAATCGCGCAGCACATCTTGAGCCATTTCCAAAGTAATCGGTCGCCCGACAAAACTTGAATAGGCAATGACGCGGTTCAGCGCGCCTTCCAATTCGCGAATATTGGTGATGATGCGCTGGGCCAAAAATTCCAATACGGGTTGGGGAATGCGCGTCGCATCCGTGCTGCCATCCGTGCGCCGCGACAGCGACTCGGCTTTGGCCTGCAAAATGCCCAAACGCAATTCATAATCGGTCGGGTGAATATCCGCCACCAAGCCCCAGCCCAAGCGCGAGCGAATGCGCTCCTCAATGCCTTCTAAATCGGTCGGCGAGCGGTCGGCAGAGACAATCACTTGGCGGTTATGGTCGGTCAGCGCATTAAACGTATGGAAAAATTCTTCCTGCGTTGAATCCTTGCCCGCAATAAATTGAATGTCATCAATCATCAACACATCGACTTCGCGGAATTGCTGTTTAAACGCCACCGTATCCTTAAAGCGCAGGGCGCGAATAAACTGATACATGAATTTTTCAGCCGACAAATAAAGCACGGTGCGCTCGGGGTCGCGACGCCGAATTTCCCAAGCAATGGCATGCATTAAATGGGTTTTGCCCAAGCCTACGCCGCCATAAAGAAACAGCGGATTAAACGCCACCCCATCGCCTTCGGCCAAACGATGCGCCGCCGCATGGGCCAGCTCATTGGATTTACCGACAATGAAATTTTCAAAGGTAAAACGCGGGTCAAGCGGCGCGCCCAAATCATCGCGTCCGGTGGCTTCCGGCATTTCGGGCAGCGGTGCGCGCGGGGCGGCGGGC
>JAQWZC010000126.1 GCA_029253645.1 Alphaproteobacteria bacterium
CATGGCGTGCAAAGTCGTGGTCAAGCCGGTGATGAGTTCGTCGGGCAAAGGCCAATCGACAGTGGCCGCAGGTGATGGCGCGGCGGCCCAAGAGGCTTGGCATCACGCGGTTGAGAATATGCGCGGCGATCGGAATAAGGTGATTGTCGAGGAATTCATATCATTTGATTATGAGATTACGCTGCTGACGGTGCGGCAGAAAAATGCTGAGACGGTTTACTGCCCGGTGTTGCGCCACCGACAGGTTGACGGCGATTTTAAGATGAGCGAGCAGGGCACATTTGAGATGGGGGCGCTGGAAGCCATAGCGCAGGATATGGCTAAAAAAATGACCGATGATTTGGGCGGCTTCGGCCTTTTTGGGGTCGAGTTTTTCATTCGCGGCGATGAGGTGATTTTCTCTGAGCTCAGCCCGCGCCCTCATGACACCGGTCTTCTGACCCTTTATACGCAAAATCTGTCGGAGTTTGATTTGCACGCGCGCGCCATTTTGCATCTGCCGATAAGCAATATTGTGGCCTTGCGCCCGGGGGCGTGTCATACAATTAACGCGGCGCAGGCAAGCCCCGATTATGGCATTGAGGGGCTGGCGGAGGTTGAGGCGATGCCTGATGTCGAGGCGATGATGTTCGGCAAGCCTGACGCTTATCCCAATCGGCGACTGGGTATTGTCTTCGCGCCTGATGTCGAAACGGCGATAGCGGCCCGCGCCAAAATTAAGCTGACCTATGCGTCTCAATAGGCATAAATCATATGACGCGGCTTGCGGCGCGGCGGCAATGCTTTCTATACTCGCGCCATGAGTGAGAAAATTATTGCAATGGCATTTATGCGTTTGCGCGAGGCCGGTAAGGTTTCGGAAATTCGCTGGGACGATATTGTCGCGCACGACCCGACCGGTAGGCTGGCCAGCCTGCGCGGTTTGGCGCGAAAAGAGGCATTGGAAAGCGCGACACGGCGTTGCGGCATCGGGCGCCGGCCCCGCACGGACATTTACGACTTCCTTGATGTGCGAACGCGCCGCCGCACCCCCTCAGCCCGCAAATAGAGTCGCATCATGAGGCCGCCTCACAAACCGCCTCCCCGAAACGCCGACCCCATCTAGAAGAGTATTTTATGCAAGAACCGAAATCGCAATTCTTCTTCGGCTGGTGGGTGTTGATCGCTATCGGCTACAGCCTGTTTGTCGGGGCGGGCATGATTTTCTATGCCATGTCGGTTTTGCTCGACGGCTTTGTCGCCGCCACTGATTTCTCCGTGGCGCAAATTTCCGGCGCGAATACGGTCTTTTTGGTTGTCGCGGGTTTGGCGGGTATCGCTGTTGGTGAGCTTATTGCGCGTTATGATGCGCGCTATTGCATCACAAGCGGCACGTTATTCATTGCCCTGATTTACTATTTCCTCCCCGCCGCCAACTCATTGCCCGCCATTTATCTGGCTTATGCGGCATTGGGCATTGGCTATGCGATGACGGCACTCGTGCCGGCAACCACATTGGTGGCGCGTTGGTTTGTGCGCCGTCGCGCGCTGGCGATTGCGCTCACCCAATCGGGGTTATCACTGGGCGGTATCATTGTTACCCCCATGTTGGCGCGGGCGTTAGAGCTTGATGGGCTGGATGGCTTGCGGACGCCGTGGACGATGGCGATTATTCTGTTCAATATTCCGCTGGCGCTTTTGCTGCTGCGCCCCGACCCGCAAAGCATGGGTTTGGCCCCTGATGGTGACGAGCAAAATGCCGATGAGGCCAACACGCCGCAAGCGGGCATAACGGCGGCGCAGGCTTTGCGAGGTCGCTATTTCAAATTACTGGCATTGGCATCGCTTCTGGCTTTGATGGCGCAGGTCGGCACGATTGCCCATGTCTTCACGTGGGGGTTAGAGCGCGCCAATGCCGCCACGGCGGCGATAACGCTGGCCTTGCTGGCCTTTTGCTCGCTGACCGGTCGCTTAATATGCGGCGCGGTGCTCGATCGTCTCAACTTATTTGTCTTTGTGTTGATTATGTATGCGCTGCAAGCCCTCGCCATGTTCGGTATGGCGTTTGTCGATGGCATTGTGCCGGTGCTGGCGCTAACGGCGTTTTTCGGTTTCACCGTCGGCAATGTTTTGATGTCTCAACCGCTTTTGGTGGCGGCCGCATTCGGTTTGCACGACTTTCCGCGCATCTTAAGTGTTCAGCAATTGGTGATGAATGGCGGCGTCGCTTCCGGCCCGATTGTTATAGGGCTGATTTATGATTTTGGTGGCGGCTATGCCAATGCTTTCATCTTTGTCGGCTTTTGTAGTCTGGCAGCAATGGCCAGCCTTTACGCAGCGGGCCATCCGAGCCGCGCCGGGGCTTAGGTTTTTGGCCTCCATGCGCCGCCCAATACGGCAATCATAATTATACCGGCATAAATGGCCAAAGCGATGGTGGTGGCAATGAATACGGCGTTGAGGCCGACATCGAACTGATGAACCAATAAAAATGCCCCGCCGACCGATATGACAAAGCGTAAAATTTGGGCCCGTATTGGCCAGGTCATAGTGCCTGCGCCTTGCGAGGCAAAATACAGGACAAGACCAATGCCCAAAAAGGCATATGCCGGGCCGACAATGCGAATATAGCTGCGCGCCGTTTCAAAGGCGACGACATCATCGGTGAAAATCGGAATCCATTGATTTGGAAAGAGCGCGAGCAATACACCCACTGTGCCACAAATCAGGGCAGAGCTGGCCACGCCATACCAACCGGCCATTTCGGCGCGGTCATAATTACCCGCCCCGATATTGGTGCCGACAATGGTTGTCAGGGCTGTGCCAAAGGCGAAGATGACCGGCAGCATGATAAATTCAATACGCGCGCCAATGCCGTAACCGGCTAACGCCTGCGGCCCAAAAGAGCCGACAAGTGCGGTCAGGCCCAAAATCGTGCCGACATTCATCAACGGGTTGAGGCTGGCCGGACGCGCAACCATCAGAATATCCGAGGCCAACTCCCGTCGCCAGCCGCGTTGCGAGAGCTTCATTTGCAAGCTGCGTTTGCCGCGCCATAGGACGATGAGCAGAACTGATACCATGACTGCGCCAACGCTGACGCTGGAGACAGCCGCGCCCATAACGCCGAGCGCGGGCATGCCGAATAAGCCGAAAACCAAAATCGCGGTCAGCGGCACTTGGCATATGGCTGATAAAATCATCAGTCGGGCAGGGAAGCTCATATCACCCGCGCCGCGATAAACCGCGCTCATCGCATTGCCCAACCACAAGACGAGGCCGCCGCTGAATAAGACCCAGCAATAAGACATGGCCATTTCCAGCACCACGCCATCGCCGCCAAGCAGCATTAATAATTGCCGCCCAAATAAGGCGAATAGCACGTAGAATACAGCTGCACCGATAATGCCGCCATAAAGCGCATGCCAGACAAGCCGCTCGGCATTATCGCGATTGCCATTGCCCAGCGCGCGCGCAATCGACGCCGTCAGCGCCCCGCCCAGCGGCCCGCCTGACATGGTTTGCACCAAAATCAGCAGCGGGAAAACCAGCGCAATGGCGGCCAGTGCCTCTGTGCCGAGGCGACCAATCATGTAAATCTCAGTCAGATTTACAATGCCTTGCAGGGCGAATGCCAGCGTATTGGGCGCGGTCATTTGCATGAGGAGGCGCAAAGGCGGATCGTTCAGTAAGGCATGGGTGCGGTCTGTCATGTAAACTCTCTAACTCAACAAGGGGCTGCGTGATAGCATGCTTTAGCCGTCAAGTCCCGGCGGTGACCAGGCACCATCGCCATCGGCATCGACATAAATTGGGTTCGAATAGACATAAGGGAAGAAGCCCGGGTAAATCGCTTCATAAATATCTTGCGCCTCGCCTTCCGCCTCAATCGTCACATAGCCATCAGCTGCGAATTCGAGAGGTAATTCAAACCTGCCATTGGGTGCGAGGCGCAGCGTGTGCATGGTCTTGCCATTAAGCTGAACGCGCAGCGTATCGGCGCGTGCCCAATCGGCGCTAAAAATACGCCCCCGCAGAACCGGATTACGCCCTTGATGGGTTTCGCCGATTTGCGCCCCGCCAAGCGTCAATTCCATGAATGGGCCGGTGGTACCGTAAAACGCGCCGCTGCGAATGGCATTGGTGAAACGGCGCATTGAAAATGTGGCAATTGTATCGCGCCCGACGCGCACCATATTGCGCGGCAGTGCCACCTGCTGCCATTTATTATGGCTATCGCTATTGGCGCTGGCCGCGAGCTTAATGCCTTGCGAAACAAGCGATAGCCAGTCTTGGCGGGTGGCGGCTACGCGGTCAGGCCGATAGTCCTGCGTGCCGTTCAAAATCTCCATCACATCAAAATCAATATCGCGCGTGCCGGTTATCGGGTCGGGGTCGATAAGGCTATTATTCGGCGCGCTGGTAATCGGGCGATGCGGATTATAGGGATGCGCCGCCACGCCCATATGGTCGAAAAACTGCTCATCGCCAATCATCTCGACATAATCATCGGGCAGTTCATTGCCGGTCAGGCTCAGCGTGTGACGCGGATGATTAAGCTGCGCCACCGGGTCGTCAAAATGCACATGCATATCGTCTAACACGCTGCGGGTACGGCGGTTCTCATGATTGGGCAAGCCGCGCTTATGGGCATGCGGCTTGGGCGTCAGCGGAAAGAAATTCATATGCCCAATGCTGTAAGGCGCGCGCGGCGTTCTTTGTGTGCTGGTCACCTCAGTGCCGGTAATGGCAATCATTTGGTCAGCTACGCCCATTTGTTTGAGCAGTGGATTGAAATCAAAAATCGTATCGTGCTCGGCAGCCACCATCACCTCGCCATGTTCAGCAATAAATGTGCGCACACGTTTTACAGGTGAAAAAGCATTATCGAGACTGGGCGCGGCGTGAACATGAAAATCAGCCGCAATATGATTGGCGGTTTGCAGTGCGCGGGCAGGCGGCACAATGCGCAGTGTTTGGTCTGCGCCATCGCGCACTGACAGGCTGGCCGTCGTCACCTCATATTCCGGCCCGCGTGTGGCGTAAATCATGTAATCGCCATCGGCCAAATAAATATGGCGCGGGTCCATCGCCTCACCGGTTAAGTGCACATCCGCAACCCGCCGCGTCGGCACCGGCCCTTCAGCGCCGGTTACGGAATAGCCGGTCAGCGTATCCTCAAAATGCGGGT
>JAQWZC010000020.1 GCA_029253645.1 Alphaproteobacteria bacterium
CGATGCGCACGCCTTCGGGATTATATCCATCGGAGCCGAAAGGCGAGGTGCCGCCCGTGCCAATCCATTTATTGCCGCCTTCATGGCGGCCTTCTTGTTCTTCGAGGCGCTTTTTCAGCTCCTCCATAATTTTATCCCAGCCGCCCAATTTCTCAATCTCGGCTTTTTCCTCTTCGGTGAGGAATTTTTCGGTCAGCGTTTGCAGCCAATCCTCAGGGATTTCAGCGATATCGCCTTCGCCCAGGCTTTCCAGCCCCTTAAAGACAGTGCCGAAAACTTGGTCGAATTTATCGAGATTGCGCTCATCTTTCACCAATGCCGATTTTGACAAATAGTAAAATTCCTCGACATTATTATCGATAACGTCATGGTCGAGCGCCTCCAAAAGCGACAAATATTCGCGCAAGGAGACCGGCACATTGGCCGACTTCAACTCGTGGAAAAAATTAACGAACATCGGTTCGCTCCATTTCTAAACCGCTAATTGCGTTCCCTGCGGGCCAAAAAGGCCAGACGCTCAAACAAATGCACATCTTGCTCATTCTTAATCAGCGCACCATGTAGCGGCGGAATCATCTTGCCTGCATCCTGCTCGCGCAAAGTTTCAGGGTCAATATCTTCATTCATCAACAGCTTCAGCCAGTCCAGCAATTCAGAGGTTGAGGGCTTTTTCTTCAGGCCCGGTACATCGCGCACTTCGTAAAAAGAGCTAAGCGCGCTTTTCACCAGACGGTCCTTAATATCGGGATAATGCACATTGACGATTTGGCTCATCGTGTCGGCATCGGGGAATGAAATATAATGGAAGAAGCAGCGGCGCAAAAATGCGTCCGGCAATTCTTTTTCATTATTCGAGGTGATGATAACCAGCGGGCGCTGTTCCGCTTTAATCGTCTCGCCGGTCTCATAGACATAAAATTCCATGCGGTCGAGCTCTTGCAGCAAGTCATTTGGAAACTCAATATCGGCTTTATCAATCTCATCAATCAGCAGCACGACGCGCTTGTCTTGCTGAAAGGCTTCCCACAGCTTGCCCTTATTGATGTAGTTCTTCACATCCTTCACGCGCTCATCGCCCAATTGGCTGTCGCGCAGGCGCGTAATGGCGTCATATTCATAAAGGCCCTGTTGCGCCTTGGTGGTTGATTTAATGTGCCAGGTGATGAGTTCCATATCCAATGCTTTGGATACTTCTTCCGCTAGCACGGTTTTCCCGGTGCCCGGCTCGCCCTTAATCAGCAGGGGACGCTCCAGCGTTAACGCGGCATTAACCGCAATACGCAAATCTTCCGTGGCAATATAATTCTCAGTGCCTTGAAACTTTTCGGTCATCAATCTTTCCTATTTTTTGGCCGTGTCGGCAGAAAAACCCTATAAGGGGTCACATATGGCGGCAAACATTAAGGGCAAGGGCATTGTGGTGCAACCCCATTTTAGCTGTGGTCGGTGCATCATCGCAGCTTGATTTAACGGCCAAGATTGCATATAGACAATGCGCTTGCCTTTTGGCAGGGCATGTAGAAGAAACTTTTAAGAGGCTTACATGGCGACCCGACTGCCGAAGAATTATTTACCGAGTGACGATGAGCCGTTTATGAACGCGCGCCAGCGCGAATATTTTCGCCGCAAATTGTTGGAGTGGAAAGAAGACATCATTAAAGGTACGAAAGAGACCGTGATTGGCTTGCAAAATGAAAGCGAGCAGCATCCCGATGATGTTGACCGCGCCAATTCGGAAGCTGAAAAGCAGCTTGAATTGCGCACGCGTGACCGCCATCGCAAGCTCATCAATAAAATCGACTCGGCACTGCGGCGCATTGACGACAAGACTTACGGCTATTGCGAGGAAAGCGGCGAGCCAATCAGCTTGAAGCGGCTGGATGCGCGTCCGATTGCCACTTTGGGGTTGGAAGCGCAAGAGCGTCATGAGAAGCGCGAGCGGGTTTATCGCGACGACTGATTCTCTGCAATGGCGGCACATCTCGCCATTGCGGACACTTATTCACAGCCCGAAAATCTCTGAAAAACAAGCAATAACAAGAGTTTAATTTTGTTCTGGACAAATAGAACAAAATGGGAACATAATGTCTCATTGCCCACTGGGTTGGGCTATGAAATAACGGAGGAGACGTTATGGCTGAGGTAGTGAAACTCATGGAAAAGAGTGAAGAAAAGAAGAAAGCGCTGGAAGCGGCTCTTTCTCAAATTGAGAAAAATTACGGCAAAGGCTCCGTGATGAAGCTGGGCGATCCTGAGAATATTGTTGAAATCGAATCGATTTCAACCGGGTCGCTGGGGCTTGATATCGCGTTGGGTATTGGCGGTTTGCCACGGGGCCGGATTATTGAAATTTACGGGCCTGAAAGTTCGGGTAAAACGACTTTGGCGCTGCACACTGTGGCTGAGGCGCAAAAGACCGGCGGCATTTGCGGCTTTATCGATGCGGAACACGCGCTCGACCCGGCCTATTCCAATAAGCTGGGCGTTGATATTGAAGATTTGTTGATTTCGCAGCCCGATAATGGCGAGCAAGCCCTTGAGATTGCCGACACGCTGGTGCGCTCCGGCGCGGTGGATGTGCTGGTCATTGACTCCGTGGCGGCGTTAACCCCGCGCGCGGAATTGGAAGGCGATATGGGCGACAGCCTGCCGGGCTTGCAAGCACGGTTGATGAGCCAAGCGCTCAGAAAGCTGACCGGTTCGATTTCGCGGTCCAATACAATGGTGATTTTCATCAACCAAATTCGGATGAAAATCGGCGTGATGTTCGGCTCGCCCGAAACCACGACAGGTGGTAATGCGCTGAAATTCTATTCATCTTGTCGTCTGGATATTCGCCGCATTGGCGCGATTAAAGACCGTGATGAAGTTATCGGTAACCATACCCGCGTCAAAGTTGTGAAAAACAAAGTGGCGCCGCCTTTCCGCGTCGTTGAATTTGACATTCTCTATGGCGAAGGCATTTCCAAAATGGGTGAGTTGATTGACCTTGGCGTAAAAGCCGGTGTGGTTGAGAAATCGGGTAGCTGGTATAGTTATGGCACGCAGCGTATTGGGCAGGGTAAAGAAAACACCCGCAAATTCCTGCTGGAAAACCCTGATATGGCCGATGAGATTGAAGAAAAAGTCCGCGCCGATGCCGGACTGGTCGATATTGAAGAGCTGACCCAAGAGGAAAGCAAAATGACTGAGGGTCAAGATGACGAGCCGCCAATGGAAGAAGCGGCGAGCTAGCATCCGAGACCAAGCAATTTGAAAAGGCCCGGCTTTATGTCGGGCCTTTTTGTTTTGGCGGCCTAATTGGGCTCATCCATGCAATTTGTCAGCCCGTTGCGCTTGTCGCCTCCGCTCGGAGCGGTTACAACAGCGTAGAAGTGAGGTAATTATGTCAACAGGTCTGGCGGATATCCGCAGCGCATTTCTGGATTTTTTCGGCGACAGAGACCATGAGCTTGTGGCGTCCAGCCCGCTCGTGCCGCTGAATGATCCGACGCTTCTATTCACCAATGCCGGCATGGTGCCGTTTAAAAACTATTTCACCGGCCAAGAGACGCCGCCCTATCAGCGCGCAACCTCATCGCAAAAATGCGTGCGCGCCGGTGGCAAGCATAATGACCTCGACAATGTCGGCTATACGGCCCGTCACCACACATTTTTTGAAATGCTGGGCAATTTTTCTTTTGGCGATTACTTCAAAGAAGACGCGATTGAGTATGCCTGGACGTTTTTAACCAAGGAATTGGGAATACCGCGCGATAAATTATTGGCGACAGTCTATGCCGATGACGAAGAGGCTTTTGGCCTTTGGAAAAAAATCGCCGGATTGCCGGATGAGAAAATCATTCGCATCGCCACGTCAGATAATTTCTGGTCAATGGGCGATACCGGACCTTGCGGGCCGTGTTCGGAAATCTTTTTTGACCATGGCGAGGCGATTGCCGGTGGCCCCCCGGGCAGCCCTGATGAGGATGGCGACCGCTTTATCGAGATATGGAATCTCGTCTTTATGCAATTTGAGCAGCAGGCAGATGGCACGCGCATCGACCTGCCCAAGCCGAGCATTGATACCGGCATGGGGCTGGAGCGCATTGGCGCGCTGTTGCAAGGCAAGCACGATAATTATGACACGGATTTAATGTATCACCTGATTGAGGCCTCGGCCGACCATTCGGGGCAATCGGCGAGCGGCGATTTGGCTGTCAGCCACCGCGTCATTGCCGACCATTTGCGCTCATCAGCATTTTTGATTGCCGATGGCGTATTGCCGTCCAATGAGGGGCGCGGTTATGTGCTGCGCCGCATCATGCGGCGCGCTATGCGTCACGCCCATATGCTGGGCACGAAAGAGCCCCTGCTGTGGCAGCTTGTGCCCGCGCTGAAGACCCAAATGGCTGCCGCTTATCCTGAGCTTGAGCGCGCCAATGCGCTGATTGTCGAGACGCTGCGCCATGAAGAAGAACGCTTTCGCGACATGTTGGGCCGCGGCCTGAAATTGCTGGATGATGAGCTCGCCAATTTATCGGGCAAGACGCTGGCCGGTGAGGTGGCGTTTAAACTTTATGACACTTACGGCTTCCCGCTGGATTTGACGCAAGACGCGCTGCGCGAGCGCGGCCTGGCGGTGGATACGGATGGCTTTGATACGGCCATGGAAAAACAACGCGCCGAGGCGCGCGCCAATTGGAGCGGTTCGGGTCAGGAAGAAACCGAAGCGGTTTGGTTCGACTTGCGTAACACGCATGGCGCGACCGAATTTGTCGGCTATCAATCCGCCGCCGCCGAAGGCCAAGTGCTGGCCATTGTCAAAGATGGCGCGCCGGTGAGCGAAGCCGGTAAGGGCGACACGGTGGCGCTGATGCTCAATCAAACGCCTTTCTATGCCGAGAGCGGCGGACAGGTGGGCGACACCGGCACAGTGTCGAGCGAAGACGGGCTGGCGATAAATATTGACGATACGCAAAAACGTTTGGGCGATGTGCATGTGCTGCACGGCACCATCAGCGCGGGCAAGATTGCGCTTGGCGATTTGGTGCATCAGCAAATTGACGCGTCGCGCCGCGATGCCATACGCGCCAATCACTCGGCGACGCATTTGCTGCATGAGGCGTTGCGCCGTGTCTTGGGCGACCATGTAACCCAAAAGGGTTCGCTGGTGAATGAGCATCATTTGCGCTTCGATTTTTCCCATCCGCGCGCGATGAACGATAATGAAATCGACACGGTGGAGGCGCTGGTCAATCGCATTATCCGTCAAAATGACGAGGTGGCGACGCGCTTGATGACGCCGGATGAGGCGATTGATGCGGGGGCCTTGGCGCTGTTTGGCGAGAAATATGGCGAAGAAGTGCGCGTGCTGTCTATGGGCATGGGCCGCGAGGATAAAGACGATGCCGCCTATTCGGTTGAGCTATGCGGCGGCACGCATGTGCGGCGTCTGGGTGATATCGGCCTGCTGAAAATTTCGCAAGAGGGCGCGGTGGCGTCGGGTGTGCGGCGCATTGAGGCGCGCACCGGCGCGGGCGCATTGGCGCATATTGCGGCGCATGAGCATGTGCTGCATGCGGCGACCAGTGAATTAAAAGTGGCGGTTGAAGACCTGCCGACGCGCATTAGCAAACTGCTGGAAGAACGCAAAAACCTTGACCGCGAATTGAGCGAGACCAAAAAAAAACTGGCCTTGGCCGCCGCCTCGGGTGGCGCGGGTGCATCGGAAGACTCGACGCGCATGGTCAATGGCACCGCCTTTATGGCGCGCCGTCTTGACGGCCTGCCGGCCAAGCAATTGCGCGGGCTGGTTGATGATGCCAAGGCACAAATCGGCAGCGGCGTGGTGGTGTTTATCGGCATTGATGGCGACAAGGCGGGTATTGCCGTTGGCGTGACGGATGATTTGACCGAAAAATTTAATGCGGTGACGCTGGTTCAGGCCGGTTCGGAGGCCATGGGCGGCAAGGGCGGCGGCGGGAGGCCCGATATGGCGCAAGCCGGTGGGGCCGATGTGAGTGCCGCCGATGACGCGATTGCCGCGATTAAAAAGCTGCTTTAGCGCAGCCTCTTTCGCCGCTTATTTCGAAGAGAGCGCGGCTTCCAAATTCTCATTGAGCTTGTCGAGGAAGCCCTCAGTGCTGAGCCATTTTTGGCCTTCGCCGACCAACAGCGCCAAATCTTTGGTCATGGAGCCGCGCTCCACTGTGCTGACGCAAGTCTTCTCAAGCGTGAGAGAGAAATCGGCCAGCGCTTGATTATTATCCAGCTCGGCGCGCTTGGTCAGGCCGCGTGTCCAAGCGAAAATCGAGGCGATTGAATTGGTTGAGGTTTCTTCGCCGCGTTGATGGGCGCGATAATGTCGCGTCACCGTGCCATGCGCCGCTTCGGCTTCCATAGTCTTGCCATCGGGCGTGAGCAATACGGAGGTCATCAGTCCCAATGAGCCAAAGCCTTGCGCCACCGTGTCGGATTGCACATCGCCATCATAGTTTTTACACGCCCAGACAAATTTGCCGTTCCATTTCAGCGCGGCGGCGACCATGTCATCAATCAGCCGGTGTTCGTAATCAATGCCCAATTTGGCGAATTGGTCTTTAAATTCAGCGTCGAAAACCTCTTGGAATAAATCCTTAAAGCGGCCGTCATAGGCTTTCAAAATCGTGTTTTTGGTGGACAGATAAAGCGGCCAGCCGCGGTCCAGCGCATAAAGCATGCAGGCGCGGGCGAAATCGCGAATGCTGTCATCGAGATTATACATGGCCATTGAGACGCCGCCGCCCGGAAAATCAAATACGTCAAATTCCTTCGTGTCGCTGCCATCCTCGGCTTCCCATTTCATGGTCAGCTTGCCCTTGCCGGGCACAACAAAATCCGTGGCGCGATATTGGTCGCCATAGGCGTGACGCCCGATAACAATCGGGTCGGTCCAGCCCGGCACAAGGCGCGGCACATTGCGACAAATAATCGGCTCGCGAAACACTGTGCCGCCCAAAATATTGCGAATGGTGCCATTGGGCGAGCGCCACATTTGCTTCAGGCCAAATTCCTCAACCCGCGCTTCATCAGGGGTAATGGTGGCGCATTTCACGCCGACGCCGACGGCTTTAATGGCTTCAGCCGCGTCAATGGTGATTTGGTCATCCGTCTCATCGCGCGCTTCAATACCCAGATCGTAATATTGCAGGTCAATGTCGAGATAGGGGTCAATGAGTTTATCTTTAATCATCTGCCAGATGATGCGAGTCATCTCGTCGCCATCCAGTTCAACGATTGGATTTTCAACTTTTATTTTTGACATGGTTTTCCCTCGTTTACGACTGACTAGCGTATAGCAAAATGCCCGCATTGATTAAAGCCTGTCTTTAGCTTATTTCACGCAAATGGAAAAAAAATCGACACAGGCTGTTAACGCGTCTCCGGCCATTATACTGGTTGGCGCGCAATTAGGCGAGAATATTGGCACGGTCGCCCGCGCCATGTTGAATTTCGGCCTGACTGATTTGCGCTTGGTCAGTCCGCGCGCGGGCTGGCAAATGGAGCGTGCGGTCAAGGCAGCGGCCGGCGCTGAGGGGCTGATTGACAATCATCGCCTGTTTGACAGCGTGGCCGATGCCACGGCCGATTTGGGCTTTGTGGTGGCCACCACGGCGCGGCAGCGCGATATGGTCAAGCCGGTTTTGACCCCGGCTAAGCTGGCGGTTGAGATGCGCGCACGGCTGAATGACACTCATCCACAAAGCGGCATTTTATTCGGCTGCGAGCGCACCGGCCTCGATAATGAAGATATTTCGCTGGCCGATGCGATTTGCAGCGTGCCGCTCAATCCGGATTTCTCATCGCTTAATTTGGCGCAAGCGGTTTTGCTGATGGGTTATGAATATTATCAAGCCGCCGATGAGACGCCGGACACGCAGCTTGATATGCAAGATGCGCGGCCTGCGACTCGGGGCGAGATAAATGCCATGTTTGAGCATATGGAGGCGGCTTTGGACGCGGCGGGCTTTCTCGCGCCGCCTGAAAAAAAACCGGCCATGGCTCGTAATATCCGAAATATTTATAACCGCGCCGGACTGACCGAGCAGGATGTACAGACGCTGAGGGGTATAATAAACGCGCTTTTGCGCTGGCCACGGGGCGCTCAGGACAAACTGTTGAAGCCGCGGGTCGCCGCGATTTCGCGCGGTCTTGCCGACCCTGAGGGGTCAGAAAAAAAAGACCTTAAGAAGGATGAAAATCCTGTTTGACAACGCGCTTCTCTTGCGTATATTACGCGCCAATCCCGCGAGAAATGGTCTCGCGCTTTTTATTTGAGCAAATGTAAGGACAGCGCCGCATGAGCAAGCGCCTTTCGACGAAGTATAAAATTGACCGCCGCTTGGGCGAGAATATTTGGGGTCGCCCTAAGAGCCCGGTAAACCGCCGTGATTACGGCCCGGGTCAACATGGCCAACGCCGCCGCGGTAAATTGTCGGATTTCGGCACCCAGCTGCGCGCCAAGCAAAAGCTTAAAGGCTATTACGGCAATATTACCGAAAAGCAGTTTAAAGGCATTTATGCCGAAGCGGTTCGGGT
>JAQWZC010000031.1 GCA_029253645.1 Alphaproteobacteria bacterium
CTCCTTATTTCATCACCATTTCCAATATGGTGACGCCGGATAAGGGCGCGGCGATTATCGCCGGTAATGAGCGTGTGTTGCGCGCGCGACTTTCTGATGGCCGGTTCTTCTGGGACCAAGACCGCAAGGCGACGCTGGACAGCCGCCTGCCGGATTTGGAGAAAATCACCTTTCAAGCCAAGCTCGGCACAGTGGCTGACAAAAGCCAACGCATGGCCAAGCTGGTCGAGACTTTGGGCGCGGCTTTGGAGGCGGATGAAAAAGCCGCAGCACAAGCGGCCGCTTTGTGCAAAGCCGACCTCGTATCGGGCATGGTTTATGAGTTTCCTGAATTACAGGGCATTATGGGCGGCTATTACGCGCAACATGATGGGCTGGGCGACACGCTGGCCGCCGCCATTCGCGACCATTACAAACCGCTGGGGCCGGGCGATGCCATTCCCGAAACCGCCGAGGGTATGGCTGTTGCGCTGGCCGATAAAATCGACACGCTGACCGGCTTTTGGTCGATTGACGAAAAGCCGACCGGCTCGAAAGATCCTTATGCGCTGCGCCGCGCCGCTTTGGGTATTATTCGTATTCTGCTGGAAACCGACACGCCGCTTTCTCTGTCCGGCGTTTTTGCCGCCAGCTTTGCCTTGCATGTGGCCACTGAAGCCAGCGACGCGCGGGTGACGGATTTGATGGGCTTTGTCGCTGACCGCTTGAAAGTGCATTTGCGCGGGCAGGGCATATCGCATGATGTGGTCAATGCCGTCTTCGCTTTGGGCAGCGATGATGTGGTTGAATTGGCGGCCAAGTCGGCGCGGTTAAAAACATTTCTCGATAGCGAGGATGGCGGCAATTTAACGGCGGCCTATACGCGCGCCAATGGCATTTGCGCCAAGGCCAAATTTGACACGGGCACGATTGACCCGGCTTTGCTGGTCGCGAGTGAGGAAAAAAATCTGCATGATGCGATTGTCGCTTTGGCCGATAGCGCGACCGCAAGCTATGAAAGCCAGCTTGATGCGCTGGCCACTTTGCGCGCGCCGGTGGATGCGTTTTTTGAGGCGGTGATGGTCAATGACGATGATGAAAAAATCAGGCATAATCGTTTGGCATTGCTGCGCGCGCTGATTCAAAACATGCGTCGTGCCGCAGATTTTGATTTGATTGAATAGGGATGCGGCATGACGGATAGCAAATTTGTCTATGCTTTTGCAGACGGATTTGCCGAAGGCTCGGCGGAGATGACCGACCTGCTCGGCGGCAAAGGGGCCAATTTGGCCGAAATGTGCCGCATGGGGCTGCGCGTACCGCCCGGCTTTACGCTGACCAGCGATGTTTGCACTTTTTACAATGCCAATAAAGGCGCCTTTCCCGACGGCTTAAAAGCTGAGGTTGAGGGCGCGATGGCGCGGCTCTCAGAGGATATGGGCCTGTATTTGGGCGATAAGGAAAAGCCGCTTCTGGTTTCGGTGCGCTCGGGCGCGCGCGCCTCCATGCCGGGCATGATGGATACGGTGCTCAATCTCGGCCTCAATGATGTCACCGTGGCGGCGCTGGCTGCCAAAACCTGCGATGCCCGGTTTGCCTGGGACAGCTATCGCCGTTTTCAGCAAATGTATGGCGATGTGGTGATGGGCATCAGCCATGACTTCTTTGAAGATATTATTGACGATTATAAGTTTGAAAATGCGCTGTCATTG
>JAQWZC010000043.1 GCA_029253645.1 Alphaproteobacteria bacterium
TCTTTCCATTGCCAGACGCGCTCAAGAAATTTCTCGCGCCCCATTTCGCGGCGACTTTCATTGCCCTGCTCGGCAAGCTGGCGCTCCACCACCATTTGCGTCGCAATGCCCGCATGGTCGGTGCCCGGCTGCCACAATACATCGCGCCCGCGCATACGTTCAAAGCGGCATAAAATATCTTGCAGCGTATTATTCAGCGCGTGGCCCATATGCAGACTGCCCGTCACATTGGGCGGTGGAATGACAATCGTATAAGGCTCGGCCTCCGGCACGCGACCGGCTTTAAAGCAGCCTTCATTTTCCCACGCCTCATAGAGGCGGGTTTCAATCGCGGTCGGGTCAAATGTTTTATCGAGTTTGCTATTGTCAGACATAATCAATCACGTGCGGTTACCTGCTCGTGAGTTACACCAAGCCGTTGCCGACATCAAGTCGCGGGCGCGTCTTCAATCGCCCTTTCGGAAACTGTATCGTCTTCTATATCGGTAGATGAGACCGCCATTTTGACGAGACCTTGGATTTCCTCGCGCATTAACCGCTCCACTAAGGGCGGCAAATTGCGCTCCAGCCAGTCTTGCAAAAGCGGCTCAAGACGCTCAAACAACAGTGCCTCCAGCACGGTGGGCGGTTTTTCCGCGCCGCCGGTCAGCCTGTCGAGCGCGGCAAAAATGCGCTCCCGCGCCTCTTTGGAAAACTTGCCCGTGCCCGGCTCACCGGTCAGCACTTCCTCATCAACCGACATGATGCGCCGAATGGCACCGATAATTTCATCCGTATTGTCGCCATCAGCGAGCGTGGGTTCATCCATAACCGTCTCCGTTGTTAAAAACGCCAACAGCCCAAACTCAGGGGATACGCAAGTTGATTTACGCAGTGATTATTTTTCTTCTGTAATATTTGCTGGTTCGACGCGCAAACGTTTGGCCGTCAGGCGGC
Organism: Alphaproteobacteria bacterium; assembly: GCA_029253645.1. Classification (GTDB taxonomy): domain Bacteria; phylum Pseudomonadota; class Alphaproteobacteria; order RS24; family RS24; genus UBA8337. The sequence goes on from JAQWZC010000043.1 coordinate 937, forward strand.
CCGTTGTCGCCAATAGATTATAAGCCGCAACATATTGATTGCGCTCGGCCTGCACCAAGCCGACACGAGCATCGAGCAGGCTTTGCTCGGCATTCAACACATCCAAATTGGTGCGCGTGCCCAGCGTGTTTTCTTGCTTCACCCCGTCCAACGCCAATTCAGAAGCGTTGATTTGCTCGCTCGTCGCCTCAATCGCCGCCTTGGTGGCCTGCACATTATTCCAAGCAACAATAACTTCGCGCTCCACCGTATTGGAAGCGACATGCACATTTTGCTTCAGCGCATTGCTGACATCGCGCGAAGCAGTGATGGCGGCGATGGATTTGCCGCCGAGAAAAAGCGGCACGGAGACGCGCACTTGCACGCTGGTGACCTCAGATTCCGAGCCGATTAACATGCTCGACGGGTCTTCATTGCGGCTATAAGTGCCGGTGAGATTGACCGAAGGCAGAACTGAGCCGACCGTGCTGTAGCTGGTAAATTTACCGCTGCGTGACATTTCTTGCGCGTTTTTCAAATCCGGATTTTCACGCCGCGCCGTTTGAATGGCTTTTTCCAGCGAGCGCGGCAGACGCGGCAGTTTTTTGGGTTTGTCCAGCGCGGCAGGCGCGATGCCGACCAATTCGCGATAGACCGCTTCCGCGCCCCGCAAGGCAGCTTCCGCGCCCAGCATGGCGGAGCGCGCACCGGCCACAGCCGCGCGCGATTGCGCCACATCCGTGCGCGTCACCACGCCGACAGAGAAGCGGTCTTGCACCGCCTCTAATTGTTTTTCCAACACATTCAGATTTTTCTCGCGCAATTCAAAAACCGAGCGCGCTTCCAACACATCGAGATGGGCGGCAATCGCACCCAGCAGAATTTGCTGCTCCGTGCTTTTCAGCTTGGCCTGTTCGGCTTTAACTTCGGCGCGCTTGCTGCGAAAGGCGTTAAGGTTTTTGCCGCTGGTGAAAAGCTGCTGCGTCACCTGAACACCATAGCTGTCAGTATTATAATCACTGCTCGCTGCTGAATTATAAACACCCGCATTGCTTTTAATGTTGGTGTCATTATGGGTTTCGGACGCAAATGCCGTGACCTGCGGCAGCATGTCGGCAAGCGTGACGAATTGTTCTTTATAGCGCGCCTCGTAAGTCGAATCGGCCGCCGCCAAAGCGGGGTTGCGCGCCAAGGTTTGGGCCAAAGTCTCTTCCAATGAGGCGGCGAAAGCGCCGCTCATGAAACCGCCCGAAATTGTGGCTATCAGCGAAACACTCGCAAAAACTGTTCTTATTGTTTTCATAAAACTATCCCGCCTGATTCTCATGAGCCTATCAAGCTGCGCCTAAAACTCAAACTCCGGCACAGGATCGAAAACGGCTAAGTCCGGTGCCGCATTATCAAACGCAATATGCGCCGACAATCTGTCACCAATAAGGCGATAAATATGCGCTTTTTGCGTGCCGTCAACTTTCTGCACACAAACAAGGCGTCCATTCTCGGCCAATTGCGCCAGCAGCGTGTCCGGCGTGGTCGCCAAACAGCCATTCACAAATATCACGTCAAACGGGCCTTGCTTGGCTTGCCCCTCGGGCAATGGGCCACAAACCGCAACGGCATTATCAACGCCCAAATCCTGCCAGATATTTCCGGCCTTCTCGTTAAACGCCTCATCATCTTCCAGCGCGATAACGGTGGAGGCCAATCCGGCCAAAACGGCAGCGGAATATCCGGTGCCACCGGCAATATCCAACACCACATCATCTTTTTGAATATCCGCCAGTTCAATCAGCAAAGCCAAAGCTGTCGGCGTCAACATGGTGCGCGCCGCATCGCCTGCTGAACAGGGAAGCTGCAAATCGGCATAAGCCAAATCGCGCGCCGTGCCGGTGATAAAGGCCTCACGCGGCACGCTGCCCATTTGACGGGTCACGCGATAATCGCGAATCCCGCCCGGCTTGAGCTGACATTCAACCATGTTGAAACGGTTTTCCGTGGTTGAATCTTCATTCATTTGGATAACGGCCATGATAATTCCTGTGATGGCATAAAGCTTGTCCCTATATACGGCGCGCCGCGTTTTTTGACAATAAGAACGGATTGGAAAAACAGGTTGCGCTAACAGATAGGGCATTTATAAACGGGCGACCACAAGCATTGCTTTGGCAATGCGAGACGGCCACGTGGCGGAGTGGTGACGCAGCGGCCTGCAAAGCCGTGTACCCCGGTTCGATTCCGGGCGTGGCCTCCAGACTTTATCGGTCTGACGGTTTTTCATCTTGGCGAGTGCGGCAAGCTCTGTTATATCGGCAGTCTCGAGAGAGTATTCCTCGGTAGCTCAGTGGTAGAGCAGTTGGCTGTTAACCAATTGGTCGCTGGTTCGAATCCGGCCCGAGGAGCCACTCTCTCCCTTCCCCATTTTCATCTGCTATTGCTGATTTACGCCAACCGGCGGAAATTATGACGCTAAATCACGGGCTTTACTGGTAAAAAAATCCAAAATGCCCTAGCTTGCGTAAGGATTAGTGAATATGGGAGTACGACGTGTCACAGCACATCATTGTGTGGTTCCGTCAGGATTTACGCTTGAACGATAATCCAGCGCTCGAGAGCGCCTTGAACAGCAATGCCGCTGTCATTCCCGTTTACATAAATGATACATCATGCGGTCGTCCGGCCGGGGCAATGGGTCTGTGGTGGCGCGATGCCTCGCTGGCCAAACTTGATGCAGCGCTTAGGGCGCGCGGCAGTCGGCTAATTTATCGCGATGGCAAAGCGGCAGATATTCTGCCCGCCCTCGCTCAAGAAACCGGCGCATCGGCAGTGCTTTGGAACCGCCAATATGAAGCCGATATCATCGCCCGCGACACGGACATTAAAGCCACATTAAAAAATAACGGGCTGGACGCCGAGAGCTTTAACGGCAGCCTGTTGTTTGAGCCGTGGGAAGTCACCTCAAAATCCACTGGCGGGCCGTTTAAGGTTTTCACGCCATTTTGGCGCGCCTGCCGCGCCTTGGGTTTGAAGCGTGGCCTATGGACCGCGCCCGCTAAAATAACGCCGCCGCCAAGCTGGCCGCCCAGCGACCCCCTGCCCCAAGCCGCGCCCTTGCCGCATATGGACAGGCTGGATGATTGGCAGCCCGGCGAAGATGGCGCGCGCGCCGCTTTGAATTTATTTCTGACGCAAAATATTTCCGGCTATGCCGAGCGGCGCAATTTACCGTCCGAGCCTGCCACCTCGCGGCTCAGTCCGCATTTGCGCTGGGGTGAAATCAGTCCGGCGCGCATTGTGGCGGAAACCGAAAACGCCAAAATTATCGGCAAGGATGGCGATAAGTTTTTATCCGAATTGGGCTGGCGCGAATTTTCTTATCAATTGCTGTTTCACAATCCCAGCCTGCCCGAAACCTGTCTGCAAGAAAAATTCGAGGCGTTTCCATGGCGCGACAATGCCGATGATTTGGAAGCATGGAAGCGCGGCGAAACCGGTTACCCGATTGTCGATGCCGGTATGCGCGAATTGCGCCGCACCGGTTTTATGCATAATCGCGTCCGCATGGTCGCCGCCTCATTTCTCATCAAGCATTTGTTGATTGATTGGCGCGTCGGCGAAAAATGGTTTTGGGAATGTCTGGTCGATGCCGACCCCGCTAATAATAGCGCAAGCTGGCAATGGGTGGCCGGATGCGGCGCTGACGCCGCGCCTTATTTTCGCATTTTCAACCCGATATTGCAGGGCCCCAAATTCGACGCGGACGGCATTTACACCAAAACCTATGTGCCGGAGCTGACCGCCCTTTCCGGCAAAACCCTTTACGCCCCCTGGACCGCAAAAACCGACATGCTGGATAGCGGTCAAATTGCGCTGGGCGACACATATCCAACTCCCATTGTTAATCATGAAGCGGCCCGCGCGCGGGCATTGGAGCGTTTCAAATCTCTGTAGTTGTTTAGGAGTAGAGTATGAAAATCGCGATTATCGGCAGCGGCATATCCGGCAATGTAGCTGCGCACATCTTAGCCAAATCGCACGACGTGACCGTTTATGAAAAACGCGACCGCCCGGGTGGCCACAGCGCCACCAAGGATATTGACTATTCCGGCACAGGTGAGTGGATGAGCGTCGATACCGGCTTTATTGTTTATAATGAGCATAATTATCCGGGTCTTGTGAAGCTTTTCAAAGAGCTGAAAGTCGAGACTGAGGAAACCAATATGAGCTTCGGCTTCTCAGCCAATCGCGGCTCATTCGAATGGTCGGGGCAATCCATCGCCTCGGTATTCGCGCAAAAGAGTAATTGGATAAACCCGCTTTTCTGGCTGATGCTGCGCGATATTTTCAAATTCAATAAGCAGGCGGCCCGCGATCATGAAAGCGGGCATTTGGGCGATATGAGCCTCGGCACTTGGCTGCGGCGTCATCGCTTGAGCCGTGTTTTCACCAACCGATATTTGCTGCCCATGGGCGCGGCGATTTGGTCAACACCGGCGGATGAAATTTTAAACTTCCCCGCCGCCAGCTTTTTGCAATTTTTCTACAATCACCGGCTGATTAATAAAGACCGTCCGCAATGGCGCACCGTCACCGGTGGCAGTCGCGAATATGTCAATAAAATCACGGCGGGTTATAAAAATTGTCTGCGCCTCTCGGCTGAGGTGACGCATATTAAACGCCACGCCCAAGGGGTTGACGTGACCGCCAATGGCGAGACCGAGACTTATGACCAGATTGTGATGGCCGCGCACAGCAATCAAAGCCTCGCCATGCTTGGCGATGCCTCGCGCGATGAGGAAGATATTTTATCCGCCGTGCGCTATCTGCCAAATAATGTCTATTTGCACCGCGATGAAAACTTGATGCCGAAACGCCAAGCCGTATGGTCGGCATGGAATTATATCAGTCGCGGCAAAAGCGGCCGCGATGCCGTTATGTCGGTTAGCTATTGGATGAACCGCTTGCAAAATCTTGATTACAGCAAGCCCTTATTCGTGACGCTAAATCCGCCCGTGCGCCCGACACCTGAAAAAACCTATGGCCATTATGTTTATGACCATCCGCAATTTGATGCCGCCGCCATGCGCGCACAAAATGATTTGCCACTTATTCAGGGCGTCAATCGAACTTGGTTTTGTGGCGCGTGGTGCGGTTTCGGCTTTCACGAAGACGGGCTGCAATCGGCGCTGAAAGTCTGCAAGCAAATCGCCACGATGAAACCGGTTGAGACACCGGACTATGAACGGGCTGGAAAAACGGCGGCTGAATAATAATGGGTCAAGACGAGAATGCGCTTTATGTCGGTGAGGTACGCCATGCGCGCTACCGCCCGCGCACGCATCGGTTTAATTATCGCGTGTTCTCGGCTTTTCTAAATGTCGATGATATCGACCATGACCGCCTCAATCTCAAACTGCTCTCTATTGATAAATTCAATCTGTTCAGCTTTCGGCGGCGCGACCATGGCGCGAAAGATGACAGCACGGATGGCGGCAAGCTGCGCCCGTTTATTGAGGGGCTTTTGGCCGAGGCTGAGATAGACGCGCCCGAGCAGATTCATATTCTCTGCTATTTGCGGATGTTCGGTTTCGCCTTTAATCCGCTGACCGTTTATTATTGCCGCAGCGGCGGACAATTAACCGCCATGGTGTATGAGGTGCGTAATACATTTGGCGATGACCATATTTATGTAGTGCCGCTCAATGGCACAAATACCGACCGGCCTTTGCTGCATCATCGCGACAAGCTGATGCATGTCTCGCCCTTTATCGACATGCAGGCGACCTATCATTTCTCGGCTGCCGCGCCGGATGATAATTTGCGCTTGGTCATTCGCGAAACGCAAGACGAGGAACCGCTGCTGATTGCCAGCTTTATCGGAACGCGCCATGCGCTGACGGACGCCACACTTTTCAAAGCCTTTATCCGGCATCCGCTGATGACGGTTAAGGTTTTGGTTGCAATCCATTTCGAAGCTGCCAAACTATTTTTAAAGGGCGTACCTTTTATCAAACGTCCTGAACCGCCTCAAAGTCGGCATAGCGTATCGTGACCAGGAGGGAATATGAGTAAGGCAAGACCCGAAGAACGGGTGATTGACGGATTTACGACCAAGCGCACGGCAGCGCAACGCATCCTGTTTTTTCTTTTACAGAATTTAAAAGGCGGCGAATTACAAGTCGCCCTGCCCGATGGCGAGATATTGACCTTCGGCAAAAGCTCACCTGACGGCGCAGCCGTTCTTAAAGTTCACGATAAGGCATTTTTCAACCGCACTTTGCGCCACGGCGCTATGGGCTTTGCTGAATCTTATATGGATGGCCAATGGTCATCGCCCGATATCGCCAAGCTGCTGATATTGCTGAATAATAACATGACCATGTTGCAGCAAAGCATTGGCAAAAACCGCTTCACCCAATGGCTGAACCGCATCATTCATGTTTTGCGACCCAATACGCGCGAAGGCGCGAAGCGCAATATCCACGCCCATTATGATTTAGGCAATGAGTTTTATGCGCTTTGGCTCGACGCAACCATGACCTATTCCTCGGCTTTGTTTCGCGACAGCCAACAGACATTGCGCGACGCGCAAAATGAGAAATATCGCGCCTTGGCCGCCAGCACCAATATCGGCCCTGACGACCATGTGCTTGAAATCGGGTGCGGCTGGGGCGGCTTTGCTGAATTTGCGGCGCGCGAGATTGGCTGCAAAGTCACCGGCATTACCATTTCAAATGAGCAATTGATTTTCGCCCGCAACCGCATCGCTATGGCAGGGCTGTCCGATAAGGTTGATTTCCGCTTTTGCGATTATCGCGATCTTGAAGAACAATTTGACCGCATCGTGTCGATTGAAATGTTTGAGGCGGTCGGCGAGAGCTATTGGCCGACTTATTTTGAGCAAGTGCATAATTGCTTGAAGCCGGGCGGCAAGGCCGGTCTGCAAATCATCACGATTTCCGAAGACCGCTTTGAAGGCTATCGCAAGAAAACCGATTTCATTCAGCGTTATATTTTTCCGGGCGGCATGCTGCCCTCACCCGAGCGACTGGATGTTGAGTTTGCCTCGGCCAATCTCAGTTTGGTGGCGCGCGAGGATTTCGCGCAAGACTATGCACGCACATTGGAAGAATGGCGGCATCGCTTTTGGGATGTCTGGCCGGAGGTAAAAGCGTTGGGCTTTGACGACCGCTTCCGCAATATGTGGGAATATTATCTCGCCTATTGCGAAGCCGGTTTTACAACCGGCTCCATTGATGTGTCGCATTTCACCGTCACCCGCGATTAACGCTTCATAAAACGACCGGCAATTTTGACGTAAGTGCTGCGGGGCAGCATATTGAGCGCGCGCAGCAAAAACGCGAAACGGCGCGGGAATGAGATATGCGTCTTGTTTTTGGCCAGCCCGTCGGCAATGCGCCGCGCCGCGTCATCGGCCTCAATAATAAACGGCATGGGGAATTTATTGACATCCGTGGCCGGTGTTTTGACAAAGCCGGGCGCGACCATAGAGACATGCACACCGCTGGGTTTTAAATCCATCGCCAGAGACTCGCCCATATTGAACAAGGCCGCCTTTGAGCCGCCATAAGCCGCCGAGGTGACCAATCCGCCATAACCGGCAACCGATGAGATGAGGGAGATATGCCCCGCCCCGCGCGCTACCATAAGCGGCACCAAAGCGGCAAAGCCGTTTACCGTGCCGGTGAGATTAACCTCAAATGTGCGGTCAAACACGGTCGGGTCAAATTTCGGCAAAGCCGTCGGCAGATAAATACCGGCATTCATAATGCCCAGCGCAATCGGCCCCAGCGCCGCCTCAATATCACTGACGGTTTGCGCCATAGCATCGCGGTCAGTGACATCACAAACAAAGCTATGAATATTGTCATGCTGCGCCGCCACATTTTGCAAATCGCTTTCGCGCCGCGCCGAGATGGCGACAGTCCATCCGCGGGCGGCCAATTCAGCGGCCAAAGCCGCCCCAATACCCGAAGACGCGCCGGTAATCCACGCACAGCCATGCTGCGGCGTCATGATTTTCATATAAGCCTCCTAAAGAGCTTTAAGGACGTTTCCACTTTTTACGTGGTGGGATGCGGGACGGATTGGTTTGCTGCACAACGACCTTAAAGCGGCCACGCTCAAATTGCGTCCGCACCCAGCGGCCATCATTGGCATACCAAATATCAATCTCCAATTTGCCCGACAGCGCAAAGCGGGTCGCCGAGACGGGCGCATTATTGATTTTTAAAGTCTCGACCCCGACCGTCGTAATGCCGGTCGGCAGCAGGCGGCCATCTTGCGAACTGATAAAAGCTTTTTGACGAATGAAATTCGGGTTGAAATAGCTGGTTGACATGAGTGGCGCGTCGAGATCGTCATTAAAGCGCGAGCCAGTGCCGACATAGCGGCCATTCTCTAACCGCAAATCGGCAAACGCCACCTCGCCATTATTATCAGTCTTGGATTTAAGCGACAGCATGATGCCGTCGCGCCAAATCTCGCGATTGTCATGGCGATAGCGGAACAGCGTTATCGGCCCGAATTTGAAATCCATCTCAATGTGAACATCGACAATCAAATCGCCATTATCGGCGCGGCTGAAATCTATTGTATGAAAACCGAGCCGCTTGCCCTTGCGCGTAATCTCATAGGCCAGTTGGCCGTTTTCCTGCACGCCGGACAGCCAATCTCGCGGCACATTATCGGCCGACGCAGGACTGAGAAGGAAGGCAAAAACAAAAAGACAGGCAAGGAATATGGATTTAGCGCGCAAAGAAATCGCGTGCAATACGTCCGATGCTATCGGTAAATCGAAGTGCGCCATCTGTCACCGCCAAGCAAATACAATCTTCACTACCCTCAGCGCGCGGTCGGTGCTGAATATGCTGGTCGGCAAGAGCCAGCTGACCGCGCTCATACAGACGGTTACCATCACGAAACGCACCCCGCAAGACGAGAGTTGCCTCAATGCCCTTATGGGTGTGGCGTGGTGCCGATTTGCCCGGCTTGATACGTAGCAGTTTGACGGTTTCGCCATTCTCGCCAAATGATAATTTCAATTGCTTGACGCCCGGATAGGCAAAGCGCCAATCCGCATCTTCAACCGAACCGTCCAAAAGCTGCCGCAGGGCGGCGGGAAGGTCTTGGTTTTCTTGAACGGAAACATCCGGCTCTTCGGCTTCCGGCTCATCGAGGCGCGCCATAATGGCGTCCAGCGCATCTTCTTTCACATCGCTTTGCTCAGCTTCGTCGAGCAAGACGCCGTTTAATTGCTCAAGCGCATGATATTGGTCACGCGCGGCAGGCGATAAGGTGATATAGCTGGCCATCAGCACAGACATGCCGTAACCCAAATCGCCTGACGCATATTGTGCGACCAGCGATTCCAAGCTCGGGCTCAATGGAATATGTGCGTTCAACAAAAACCTCATTAGTGCTTCAAAGAAACAGAATAATCACTATATTTACGATGTAAACCGCTCATCGGATTAAGCAAATCGATTTTTTTAGGGTTTTTGGAGAAAAAAGTGCAATTTCACGACAATATGATCGCCGCCATCGGCAATACGCCGCTTATAAAGCTCAAAAAAGCCTCCGAAGAGAGCGGCTGCACCATTCTCGGTAAAGCAGAATTTATGAATCCCGGGCAATCGGTGAAAGACCGCGCTGCCCTGTTCATCGTTCGAGATGCCGAAGCCAAGGGCCTTTTGAAGCCCGGCGGCACGATTGTGGAAGGCACGGCAGGCAATACCGGCATCGGCATCGCCTTGGTGGCCAATGCGCTGGGCTATAAATCGGTCATCGTGATTCCCGAAACGCAAAGCGATGAAAAGAAAGACATGCTGCGCCTCGCCGGTGCGGAACTGATTGAAGTGCCCGCCGTGCCCTATAAGGACGATAATAATTACATTAAATATTCCGGTCGTCTGGCGGCGGAATTGGCTGAGAAAAATGAGAATGGCGCAGTATGGGCCAATCAATTTGACAATGTGGCCAATCGCCAAGCCCATATTGAAACCACCGGCCCCGAAATCTGGCGGCAGACCGAGGGCAAGGTTGACGGCTTCACCTGCGCCATCGGCACGGGCGGCACGCTGGCCGGAACCGGCATTTATTTAAAGCAGCAAAATAGCGATGTCCGCATTGCCGCCGCCGACCCGATGGGCGCGAATATGTATCATTGGTTTAAAAGCGGCGAGTTGAAATCTGAAGGCACCTCAATCACTGAGGGCATTGGCCAAGGCCGCGTGACTGCGAATATTGAGGGTGCGCCAATTGATGATGCCTATCAAATCGACGACGCCGAAGCCCTGCCCATTGTCTTTGACCTGCTGCAATATGAAGGCCTATGCCTTGGCGGCTCGAGCGGCATTAACATTGCCGGTGCGCTGCGTATGGCTGCCGATTTAGGCCCGGGCCATACGATTGTGACCATTTTATGCGACTATGGCACACGCTATCAGTCGAAATTATTCAACCCTGCATTTTTGAAGGAAAAGGGTCTGCCCTACCCCGACTGGCTATAATGACAACACTTCAAACCATTGTGACCCATCTGGCGATGGAGGCGCCGCTGGCTATTGCAGGCGATAAAATTGTCTGGCCGGAGGGCGTCAGCTTTGAGCGCGAGCAAGGCATGGCGCTGGCCGATTACCGTGCGCTTTACGATATGGTCGGGCGCAAATGGCATTGGGTCAATCGGCGGCATTTGGACGACCGCCAACTGGCCGCGCTGATACACCATCCGGCGACCGAGATTTTTGTGCTGCGCCGACAAGGTGCGCCGATTGGTTATGTCGAATTGAATTACAAATTATTCCCGCAAGTGGAGATTGTATTTCTCGGCTTGGTGGAGGGTGAAATCGGCAATGGCCTCGGCCCGCTGGTGATGAAAAGCTGCATGCAAATCATCAAAGCGCGCGACCCCAAGCGAGTGATTATTCAAACCTGCACACTCGACCATCCATCGGCTTTGCGTCTGTATCAGAAAACCGGTTTCGCGCCGGTGGGCCGCAAGCAGGTTGAGATTATCGACGAATAAACCGCTTAATGTGACAGCACTTGGCTGAGAAACAGTTTGGTGCGCTCATTTTCAGGATTGGAGAAAAACGCTTCCGGCGCGTTTTCTTCAACAATCTCGCCCTCATCCATAAAGATAACGCGGTCAGCGACTTGGCGCGCAAAGCCCATTTCATGCGTCACGCACAACATGGTCATGCCCTCATCGGCCAGTTCCACCATCACATCCAGCACTTCCTTAATCATCTCAGGGTCAAGCGCCGAGGTCGGCTCATCAAACAGCATGATGCGCGGGTTCATGCATAAAGCGCGGGCAATAGCGACGCGCTGCTGCTGGCCGCCCGATAGCTGGCCCGGATATTTATCGGCTTGGTCGGGTATCCGCACACGTTCCAGCAAATCGCGCGCCAACGTCTCGGCCTCAGCCTTTGATTTTTGCTGCACCCATATGGGAGATAACGTGCAGTTTTCCAGCACGCTCATATGCGGGAATAAATTAAATTGCTGAAAAACCATGCCGACATTGGAGCGGATATCCTCAAGGTTTTTCAAAGAGCCGTCCAGCGTCACGCCTTCGACTTCAATATCGCCCTCTTGATGCGCTTCCAGCCGATTAATGCAGCGAATGAGCGTGGACTTACCACTGCCCGACGGCCCGCAAATCACAATCTTCTCACCGGCGGCAACATTCAGGTCAATGTCGCGCAGCACATGAAAATTGCCGAACCATTTATTCATTTTATTGATGCGGATAACGGGGTCGCTCATGAGGCATTCCTGTCGGTTGAAAGATGGTTTTCCATAAAGATTGAATAACGCGACATGGCAAAGCAGAAAAGCCAGAACACCGCGCCCGCAAATACATAGCCGGTAATATGGGTTTCGGGGGTCGCCCAACCGGCATCGGTAAAGTGCAACTGCACAATGCCCAATAGGTCAAACAGTCCGACAATCAGCACCAATGTCGTATCCTTAAACAGGCCGATAAACGTATTCACAATGCCCGGAATGACGAGCTTTAAGGCTTGCGGCAAAATGATGAGCCGCGTCGTCTTCCAATAGCCGAGGCCGAGCGCCGCCGCCGCTTCATATTGCCCTTTGGGTATGGCCTGCAATCCGCCGCGCACCACCTCCGCCATATAGGCCGATGAGAATAGAGCCACGCCGATAAGGCAACGCACAAGTTTGTCGAAATTAACGCCATCCGGCAGAAACAGCGGCAGCATGACGCTGGCCATAAACAGCACGGTGATAAGCGGCACGCCGCGAAAAATCTCGATAAAGCCGATGCAGAGGGCGCGCACAATCGGCAAGTCAGAGCGGCGACCCAAGGCCAGCAAAATGCCTAAGGGCAAGGAGGCAACAATGCCGGTCACCGCGACCACCAATGT